>JBMFPI010000291.1:0-4764 GCA_049969195.1 Armatimonadota bacterium | reverse complement strand
CACACTCCTTTCAGGCTGCGATCCAGCCGAACAGCATGCCGGTAAAAGTTGCCATTACCACTACCAGGGAGACGAAGACCATTGTTTTCTTTGGACCCATTATGCTGTTGATCACCAGCATACTGGGCAGCGAAAGCGCCGGACCGGCCAAAAGCAGGGCCAGAGCTGGGCCTTTGCCCATGCCACTGCCCAGCAGCCCTTGCACGATCGGCACTTCCGTCAGGGTCGCGAAATACATGAACGCGCCCGCAATCGACGCGAAAAAGTTCGCCCAAAGCGAGTTCCCACCGACAGCGGAGCTGACCCACGCTGAGGGGATCAGTCCCTCGTGTCCGGGCCTGCCTAGGAGGCCGCCGGAAACCAATACGCCTATCAAAAGCAGAGGCAAAATCTGCTTGGCGAACCCCCACGTGGCCAGGAACCACTCACCTGCCTCACCCCTGTCCGTACTCGAGATCACAGAGAACCCAATCACACCTGCCGTGAACGGAATCAGCGGTTCGTGACCGTACATCACAGCCAGTATCACCACAGGTGCCGCCGCGAGCGTCATTTTCCACCAGGCAATCCCGAACCAGCCGATCATAACCAGCGCAAATAGCAGCGCCGCCGCGCCCGTTATAGCCCACTTTGCCGAGTAGATCGCATACCAGAATCCCGCAGCCGATGCCGGCTTACCCCAGTTTGCGAAAACCAGAATAGCCACCATCGAACCGAAGTAGACAGCGTTTTTCCACAGCGCGCGTTTCACTTCCGGCTCTGGCATATCAGCCTGTGCTTCAGCTTTTTCGATTTCCTCCCTGCGGAAGATGAAATGCATCGCGAGCCCGATCACAACGCTGAAGACAACCGCGCCGACCGCCCTTGCGATCCCGATCTGTGCGCCGAGTATCCTGGCAGTGAGCACGATGGCCAGTATGTTTATTGCGGGCCCGGAGTAGAGAAAGGCACAAGCCGGGCCCAGCCCTGCTCCCCTTCGGTAGATTCCGGCAAAAAGCGGCAGTACGGTGCAGGAACACACAGCAAGTATCGTTCCCGAGACGGAAGCCACCGCGTACGCCATCACCTTGTTCGCCCTGGCGCCCAGATACTTCATCACGGACGCCTGGCTTACGAAGACAGCTATTGCCCCAGCAATGAAGAACGCGGGAATCAGACACAGTAGCACATGCTCCTGCGCATACCACTTTGCCAGATGCAGAGATTCAAACACCGCGTTGTCGAATCGCGGGTTCCCTACGGGGAGGTAGAAGAATGCGGCGAAAACGCACACAATAACTAAGAGAGGTTTCCACTCGGTTTTCCAATCCATATATGGTGCTCCATCACGATCTTGCGTGAGTACTTGGCCATTTGGCGTAAAGGCCAAGGATTCCCACAGAAAAATCGGCACGTTCCGTGCCTGCTACGTCTTACGAAAGAACTATCCAGCCAGTTCCATCTGTTCCTCGACGTTTGATCTTATTACCGCCTCTACGCACCCGAAGAAGTTGAGTATGCAAGGGACTCGCAGGTTGTAAAACACTTGCTGACCTACCTTGCGATCCGCGACAATACCGGCCTGTTTCATAAGCGACAGGTGTTTGGAGACCGTCGACATATCGGAGCCGACAAGGTCTCGCAGCTCACAAACGCACTTTTCGCCCTCCGAAAGCGCGTCTATCATCATCAGTCGGCTAGGGTGGGCCATGGCCTTGATGATCCTTGCCCTCATCTCGTAAACGCGCCTGTTCATCGTGAGCGTTCCACCTCATTTGGTATTTTAGCCAAATAACTTGATCGTGTCAAGCTGCGGTTTCGGCAGCCGCGGACCACGGGCTGCCACCGGCGAGTCCGACAGATGCACGGCTCCCGCCAGGGCGACTGACACCTGCGGCACTAATGGACCCCCATTTCGGAAAGTTTGGCCAAAATCTGCTCCTTGCTCAGAAAGCCCGTGTGTCGAAAGTGCTCCTTGCCGTCCTTGTCGAAGAAGATTTGCACGGGAATAGTCCTGATGCCGTACATTCCGGCGAGGACCTCCTCCTGTCCGACGTGGACAAAGACTACGTTGACTTTGTCTGCGTGGGAGCGCCGAAAATCCTCGACTACTGGAAACGTCTTGTCGCAGCAGCCGATGACGCTGAAGTTGACGAACGTCGGCTTACCGGAGGTGCGCGCCTTTTCGATGGGGTTGGCGGCCCACTTCTTATATTCTAAAGCGAGCCAGGATGCGGAAACTCTTACTTTGTGCCTCTTGCTTGCGTCGGCCTTGAACTGATTCTGCGCCTGCGTTTGCCTCTCGTCGGCCAGATAGCCGATTACGGCATCTCTTATCCGCTCAAACGGCAAGTCGCCGTAGAGTTTGGAATGTTCTTTGTAGAACTCGGCGGCTTCTTCTTCAGTCACCGTTGGCTTCGGCCGCTGAGTGTCGAGGTAGTCGCGCACGAGTTGGCTATCCGAATCAGGATCCCGGCCCGAACTTGCGGCCCATTCCTTCGCTTCGAGAGTAATCAGGCGGTCTGTGACGCAATCCTCCAGCACGTAGACCGGGTAGTTGCGCATCTCGTCGCGAATGTATGCGGGGGCCTTATTGATCTGTTCGTCCAGGTCCTTGCTGGTTATACGAAAGTTCTCAGCGGTCGCGATAGTGTCCGGGCCGAGATCGGTAATTTCCGCAAGGCGCAGTGCGCCAGAGCACATATACGGATATGCCTCCTCGACCGTCTTCAAAGCCGTGTCCGAAGCCGAAGGGCAATTGGCGAGCACCGCGACAGCTAGCCCGACAAGGAGCGTTTTCATGAGAGGGTGACGTTCCTTAGACGTTCTCCGCCGATTGGCGGCCATGGTTACCTAGGCGCGGACCGCGCCGGAGGCGTGAAACCTCACCCGCCGCCGCAGCCGGCTGGGGTCGGGTCTCGCAGCAGGCTCGAAACCCAAACCCAGCCCACAAATACCGCGACTATCACGAGCCAGACCAATATGTTCTTGCGCAACAGAGCACCTCGCGCCGGCTACTTGTTGAGATCGATCCCTTGGTCCTTGAACTTGCGCAGGATGTCCTCCTTGGAATAGAACCCCTCGTGCCTGAAGAACTCCTCGCCGTTCCTATCGAAGAATATCTGGGTGGGGATCACCCGAATGCCGTATTTCTCGCCGGCGCTGCGGTTCTCCCAGACGTCTATGAACTCGACCTTGAGCTTCCCTTTGTACTCCCTGGCGAGCTCCTCTAAAATCGGGGCCATCATTTTGCATGGGATGCACTTATTCGCCCCAAGGTCTACCAAGCGCGGCAGCACAGTTGGCTTCTTCTGCGGCTGCTTCTTCTGAGCCCGGGAGCTAGCGGAAGCTTTGGCAGCGGTTGAGGCCGCTTTCTTCGCCAGAGCGGCTTTCTTAGCGTCAGAGGCCGAGCCCGCCCTACGACTCCCGTTACTTGCCTTCGGCTTCGCCGCTACTTGCACTGAAGGCCTGGTCTTCGCCTTTGTTTTGACGGAGGCCTTTGCTGCGACGGTAGTCTTGGGCTTCGGCCTCGTCTTGGACTTTTGCACTGCCGGCGCCTGGAACGACGCGAGCAGGACCACCGCGCAACAAGCCAATGGCATCAATAATCTTCTTGCCACCTAATTACTCCTCAGGCACCGCCGCTCAGTCGCGAGCGGCTTTCTTTTAATACGTTGTCAACGTCCGTTTCGTTCAGTGTGAAGTCGTGATTCTTTTCGATGCCGAGCTCGGTCACGACCACGTACTCGTAGTCATCGAGCCCAGCAGCCTCCATGGTCGCCTTCGCGCAGCCGACAGGACAGCCGTCGAGCACAAGAACCCTTTCACAGCCCTTGACCGAGGCGCCCATCCCGCTTATGTGCCCGCCCACGCCGGCAAGGCAGAAGAACTTGGCCTTGTTTTCCTGGTCAAGCCGCTTGGCCACTTCGTTTGTGATCTGTCCGACATTCGAGCCGCCTGAGCAGGCAAGCACAGTAGCGTTTTCGGCGGTGCAACAGCACCTATCCTGTTCTGCCAATCTCATCGCCTCCTTTGTGCAAAATTGTTGTTTAGGGTGGTGGGAATTGATAGATAAATCCGCTGTTCTTGCCGCACCGTGCCCGTGAAGACCGCGTGCTGTCTGATAAACGCCCCAACCGTGCGCCCGCAGACTCGCACAGGTCTGAGCCTGTCGTCAATAACACGGCCTATGTGAACATAGTCCTGACCCTACTGACGCCCCGGAGCTCGCCGGCTGCCGAATCAGTTCAGTTTAGCGGTCGCAAACGCTCGGGATCCCGCCATCCTGAACTCGATTCCGGGATCCATCCTTTCGCCGCCTGGATACTGAAACAAGTTCGGCATGACATGATTGGCGCGGAACGAGCTGCCTCGGTTCGACGACATCGAACCATTGGCGAGGTGGCAAGCGAATGCTCAGGCTTCAAAGCCGATACTCACACCACTACTGTTTTCCTTGGCCATTTTGGCTCTCCTTTCCTGCCGGGAGTTCCGCTGCTTGTCGCGGTTGCCCAGGCTCCGCAGAAAGTCGTGCATCTGCCTCAGTGCCGGCACACAGGGCTCGGCGCGCCCCTCTGCCTGCGGGAAACTTCCGAAATGTGCAAAGCCCGAGACCACCAAGACCGCCCTTGACGCCGAATGCGTTAGAACAAAAGCAAGAGACCAGAATGGGGCACAAAGAGAAAAACGGGCCCTGATGTGCGTTTTTGGGTAAGCGTCAAACCGCCCCCACCTTGACAGAAGCTACGATGGCGCGACTTGGTCGAGCGGCAGTGTAGGATGGGA
>JBMFPI010000290.1:0-4817 GCA_049969195.1 Armatimonadota bacterium | reverse complement strand
GCGTGGTCGAAACGGACGCCAGCCCCGCCGCCGATGATATCCGCTCGATCTGGCAAGCTCTCCAGGCATTGCTGGAGACGCAGCGTACCGACGGCCAGCCGGCATCGCAACCCACAGAACAGGAGGACAAAGCCCAACAATGAAGATCGCCATACCAACCAGGGACGGAACCCTGTGCGCCCACTTCGGCCACTGCGAGGAGTTTACGTTTGTCGATATCGACAGGGATGCAAAGCAGATCAAGGGGGTGCAGCGAGTGCCCGCGCCGCCACACGAGCCGGGGCTGCTCCCGCGGTGGCTCAAGGAGAGAGGCGCCGAGGTGGTGATCGCTGGCGGGATGGGGACGCGCGCCCGGACGATCTTTGCCGAGAGCGGCATAGAAGTGATCGTTGGAGCCCCGCAGGCCCGGCCTGAGGAGGTCGTGCAATCGTATATGGACGGCACTCTCGAACTGGGCGACAACGTCTGCGACCACACCTGACCGGGGCCCCCGGGCATTCCGCCAGTCGTGCTAACGGGTGAGTTCGACCACCTCGCGGGGCCGCGCCGGGTTCAGGTTTCGCAGTGTCAGTTCAGTTTTGCTGGCGCAAACGCCCCGTACGCCGCCATCCTGAACTCGATTCAGGATCGATCCCTGCAGCGCCTGGATGCTGAAACAAGTTCAGCGCATGACGTAACTCCTGCCGGACTGAACAGCCTCTCCCCTTGCAGGAGAGGGCCGGGGTGCGGGCTTGTTATGCTCAGAGAACTCAAGCTTTGCTAGCCGCGAGAGGCAGCGAGCTGCCGGCCGTTCCCGAATCATAAAAACGGGGATTGAATCAGGCGGCAAGGACGCGCGGAGGAAACGGCGGATGAGGACGCTAACTAGCAGGATAGAGGGGATCACGTGGCCACCAGAACCAAATCCACACTCCTGCGACGGGAAGCATTCGAGGGATACCTGTGCATCGGGCCGTGGCTGATCGGCCTGGTGTTCTTGACGCTGGGGCCAGTGGTATTCAGCTTTGTCATGAGCCTCCACAGATGGGACATGATCAAGCCCGCTGTGTTCGTCGGCTTTGACAACTACGTCTCTATCTTCACCGATGACTTCCGCTTCCGACAGTCCCTCAAGGTGACCGCGATCTACGCCGGGTGCGCTGTTCCGCTCGGCCTGGTGTGTTCGCTGGCGCTGGCGATGCTCCTCAACCTGAACGTGAGAGGCATGCGTGTCTTTCGGTCGATATTCTACATCCCGGCGATCCTTCCGGGGGTGGCTGTCGCCATGGTGTGGCTTACCGTGTTCAGGCCGCAGGGGGGAGTCTTCAACACGCTCCTCGGATACCTGCACATACCGCCGCAGCCGTGGCTAACCGATCCCAAGACCGCGTTGCCTTCATTCATTATCATGAGCCTGTGGGGGATCGGAGGCGGGATGATCATCTACCTGGCAGGCCTTCAAAGCGTGCCTACCCAGCTCTACGAAGCCGCTGAAATCGACGGCGCGGGGAGTGTGTCGAAGTTCCGCAACGTCACGCTGCCGATGATATCCCCCACGATCCTCTTCAACCTCATCATGGGCGTCATCGGCAGCTTCCAGGTGTTCACGAGCTCGTTCGTCATGACCCAGGGCGGCCCCGGTTACGCGACCCTGTTCTACGTTTTGTATCTGTACCAGAAGGCGTTCAAGTACCTGCAGATGGGCTATGCGTGCGCCCTGGCGTGGATTTTGTTCGCGGTGATCCTTGCCCTCACGCTGGTCGTGCTGAGGTCGTCGGCCGCGTGGGTCTACTACGAGGCGGAGTTGAAGAAATGAGCGTCCAGGCGGCGGCGATTGTGCCGAGAAAAAGGCGGCGCACGATCAAGTGGTGGCGCGTCGGGGCCTATGCGGTGCTGGTTACCGGCTCTATCATCTCCCTCATCCCTTTTCTGTGGATGCTGACCTCGTCATTCAAAGATCCGAGCAAGGTCTTCGCGGACCCGCCGCAGTGGTGGCCGAACCCGTGGCTTTGGTCTAATTACGCGAAGGCGTTTGAGAAGATGCCGTTCGCGTTATACACGTGGAACACGGTGAAGATCACGGCGACTTGTCTGGTAGGGCAGCTTCTCTCGTGCTCGCTGGTGGCGTTCGGATTTGCGCGGATGCGGTTTCCCGGTCGGGACGTGCTTTTCATCGTGCTGCTGTCCACCATGATGCTGCCGGCGCAGGTGACGATGATTCCGGTTTTCAAAATATTCGCCACGCTCGGCTGGTATGATACACTCTTGCCACTGACCGTACCGTCGTTTTTCGGCGGGGCCTTCTTCGTGTTCCTGCTCCGCCAGTACCTGATGACGATCCCACACGAGATGGATGAGGCCGCGCGCATTGACGGCGCCTCCACCTGGCAGGTCTACTGGCGGGTCCTGCTTCCGCAGGCCAAGCCCGCGCTGGCGACCGTGGCGATCTTCTCGTTCATGACCCACTGGAACGACTTCCTCGGGCCCTTGATTTACCTCTCCAGCCCGGCCAAGCGCACCCTGGCCCTGGGCCTGTACGCATTCCAGGGGCAGTACTCGACCGACTGGAACTACCTGATGGCCGCCTCGACTGTGGTGATGCTCCCACTTCTGGTCCTTTTCTTCATCGGGCAGAGGTACTTCATCCAGGGGGTAGTGATCTCCGGGGTGAAGGGCTAAGGAGCCAAAGCTGTGCCTCCCCGGCGAGACAGTTCAGCGCCGGCACCCGGCGGCGCGAGTCTTTGCGTATGCTGCGCCCTTCCGTGGGAGACAGTTCGGTTCCGCGGGAATTACGTCATGCCGAACCTGTCTCAACATCCGGGCGCCGAATGGATGGACCCTGAACCGAGTTCAGAATGACGCGGTCCCGGTCGTTTGTGCCGGGAAGACTGAACTGATATCTCCGAAGCACGGCCGCTGGGTTTGTCCGCCGGCTGCTAGCCCAGCCTGGCGTATTTCAGTGCGGTTGCGCAGGGGCAGTCGCGGGTATCCGGCATTCGCTTGACCATTTCGAAGATCAGGCTCTTCACGCGCTCGTTGTTGGCGTTCAACACGTTGATAATCTCGGCCGCCGAGACGGGTTCTGCCCCGCCCTCAGCAACGATGCCGACATCGTAGTCGGTCACGAGCGCGATGTTGACGTAGCATATCTCCTGCTCAAGGGCGAGCACGCACTCGGGGTACTGGGTCATATTCACGACGCTCCAGCCCATTTTCGTAAACCAAAGACTCTCCGCGCGTGTTGAAAAACGCGGCCCCTGGATCACGACGCACGTGCCGCCGTCGTGCATTGTCACGCCCTGTTCCAGCCCGATTTTGACCGCCATCTCGCGCAGTTTCGGACAATAGGGCTCTGCGGAGGAGATGTGAGTGGTGATGGGCCCGTCGTAGAAGGTATCCTTGCGGCCCGATGTGCGGTCGACGAACTGGTCGCAGACGACGAAGTCCCCCGGCTTGATCTCCGCCTGTAGGCTGCCTACGGCGTTCGGCGCGATGATGCGCGTCACCCCAAACTGCTTCATGGCGTATACGTTAGCTCGATAGGGAATCGCGTGGGGCGGATACTGGTGGTTCCTGCCGTGCCTGGGCAGGAAAGCGACCTTGCGGCCCGCCACGCTGCCGATGGCAATCATATCGCTGGGCGCTCCGTAGGGCGTCTCGACCTTGATTTCTTCAAACTCGTCCATCAGGGAGTAGAACCCCGATCCGCCGAAGACGCCGATTTCCGCCTTATGATCCATCGCTTGCTCTCCTGCTAAGATCTGTTGCGACGAAGGGATTTGTCGAAGCTATTCGTACGGCTGCTTGTCGAGCGCCTCAAGCGCCTCGAGCGCCGCTGCCTGCTCGGCCTGCTTTTTGCTCTTGCCCTCTCCGCGCCCGAGGATCCTATCGCCCAGTCTGGCCTCGACAGTGAACGTCTTATCGTGATCTGCGCCGCGTTCGTCGATCACGACGTACTGCGGCGCCCTCTTGTGGATCCCCTGCGTGTGCTCCTGCAGCAGGGTCTTGTAGTCGCGAATGTGCTCTTCCCGTTCGATGTCCCTGAGGATGGGTTCGAGCGCTTTGAGTATGAAGTGCCTGGCGGCTTCCAGCCCGCAGTCCAGGTAAACTACCGCCACGATCGCCTCAAACGCATCAGCCAGAATGGAGTGCCGCTTACGTCCGCCGTTCGCCTCTTCGCCCGAGCTCATCAGGAGCATGTCGGGCAGGCCCAGGTTCTTTGCGCTCTCGGCCAGCACCGGCTCGCTCACAGCCACCGCTTTCGCCTTGGCCAAGTCCCCCTCGGCGCGCTCGGGGAAGCTCTTGTAGAGGTATTCCGCAATCACCAGCCCCAGGACCGAATCGCCGAGAAACTCCAGGCGCTCGTTGGATGCGAACTCCGCAGTTTCTCCGAGGTAGGACTTGTGCGTCAGGGCCTGCTGCAGCAGGTTAACATCCGTGACGTCTACCTGCAACTTCTTCACGATTCGCCGAAATGTTGCCCTGTCGAATGCCATATCGAAAAAAACAATACGGCAGGCTGTTGCGATAGGCACGTGTCCGGCGATTCTCCGGCCTGGTTAAGGAGCGTCGGATCGTCGAAAACGCTGAGTTTGTGTTCTAGTTCTATCGCGACAACCCCTGCGCAGACTTTCTCCATCCCAGCTCATCGATCACGCCGACAACGCCGTCACTGCAACTCCGCGATTGCCGCCTCCAGCCGGTCGATACCTTTCTCGATATTGGCCATCGAAGTGGCGTAGGATATGCGGACGTAGTTGTCGGCTCCGAAACCGTGCCCTGCTACAAGCGCGACCTTCGCAACGTCCAGCGCGAACGCCTCGAACGCAGCCGAGCCG
>JBMFPI010000289.1:0-4823 GCA_049969195.1 Armatimonadota bacterium | reverse complement strand
CTATGCCCAGGACATTCAAAGACGGTCGGGCATTAAGATCGTTACCACTGTGCCGGTCGCCGAGGGCGATGAGATATGGGCCGCGGGGACACTCGGGACAGTCGCCGGAGAGCGTGTGATCAATGCGTCGTGGCTCGAAGTCTCGCCGTAGTTGCCGATAATCAAACTAGTTGGGTTGCTGAGACAGGACGCGTTTTCGGACTGAAGAGCGCCGCAGGCCGTTGTGACAGGTGTGTTCTCGGGGATGCTCCCGGTCGGTTGAGGAGCGTCGAGTCGCCGAAAAGGCTGGGTTGGCGTCCAATCGCAAGAACCATCGCCGGCGTACGGTTGCTGGAACCGGGTTTCTGGGGTAGAATACAAGCGGGGCGCGGAGGTCGATCAAGATGAACATGCGAAGGCGCGGGTTTACGCTCATAGAACTGCTAGTGGTGATTGCGATAATCGCGATACTGGCGGCCATTTTGTTTCCGGTGCTGACACGCACGAGGGAACAGGGCAGGATCAGTGCTTGCGTGTCCAACATGCGGCAGATCTATGCCGCGCTTGCGATGTATCTCGACCAATACAACGGAATCATGCCCAGGTCCTTGCCCATCAACTTCTACAAGCCGTTCGAGTATCTGGGCCAGCCCGTGCAGCTCGACGAAGCTCGCAAGGACGACCCGGACAACCCAAAATACCAGATCCACTATCTGCTGGTTCCGTACATCACGGGCAAGCCGCTCAACCCACAATCCAGCTATGACTCCTACAGGGTCTTCCGCTGTCCTACCGATAACATCATACCTCCCCTCGACGCGAACGGGCGGTTTCTTAAGACCAGCCCGCTATACGATATGTGCGTATACCCGAAGTACGGCTCCAGCTACCAGTGGAGATTGGGAACCGAAAACCCTTATACTGGCAACGTGTCTCCCGACGGGGAGAAGGGAACCGATCTCTTGAGCGGCAGATCAATCGCCTCTATTCCGCGCCTGAGCAAAGTCGCGGCGGCCAGAGACGCACAGCCGTGGCACAGCTACAGTATGACACATCTTCGCAAAGACTGGCGCGACCCACGTGCGGGAGGGAACGTCCTTTACCTTGACGGCCACGTCAAGTGGAGCCTGGGCGGGGAGTTCCTCTCCGGCATCTACTGAACCTCTTTTCTTCTTACGCGAGACGATTGCGATACAACGCAAACCCGGCGCTTTCGGCAACTCTACGCTATTAAGCCGGGCGGGCAAATGGCCGAACACGCGCTTATCGCAACAGCCCGGCCTGTTCTCATACGCTCGAAGGCAGCGAGAATCGCAGCATCGGCGCGACGTCGGCCCCAAAGGATTTTTTCGAGCCCGGTTGGAAGTATCCCAACAGCAAGCGCACGTAGAACCGGGCCTGCGGGTCCAAGCTGGGAGGTCGTAGATGTCCAGAAAGATCACGAGGCGAGAATTGCTCAAAGGCACGGCAGCGGGCGGATTCGGATTGTTGATCCTGCGCGACAGTCGACTCGCGTTCGCCTACGAGGCCAACGAGAAGCTCAACATTGCGATTATCGGATGCGGCGGCAGAGGCAGGGCAAACATGGACGCGGTCAAAAGCGAGAACATTTACGCGGTATGCGACACCAGCGACGACGCTACCGCAGCAGCGCTGAGAGATTTCCCCGACGCCAAGGCGTTCGCCGACTACCGGAGGATGTTTGATCGCATAGGGCACCAAATCGACGCCGTCGTGGTTAGCACACCCGATCACAACCACGCACCGGCGTCCGTGATGGCGATGAGAATGGGCAAGCACGTTTACTGCGAGAAGCCGCTAACGCACTCTATCTACGAAGCTAGGGTCATGCGAGACACCGCTCGCAGATTCAAAGTCGCGACCCAAATGGGGAACCAGGGCACCGCGGGCAGCGGCCTGCGCGAGGCCGTCGAGGTCATTCGCTCCGGAGCCATAGGGCAAGTTTACGAGGTAAATGTGTGGTCGAACAGGCCGATCTGGCCGCAGGGAATTGATAGGCCGACGGAGAAGCCGCCTGTCCCGGAAGGCCTGCACTGGGACGTCTGGCTCGGTCCGGCTCCCGAAAGACCATATCATCCGTGCTATCAGCCGTTCAAGTGGCGCGGCTGGATAGACTTCGGCACCGGTGCACTGGGAGACATGGGCTGCCACCCGCTCAATATGCCTTTTATGGCGCTCGACCTCAGGAATCCGATATCGGTCGAGGCGGAAGTCTTCGAGATGACCAGGGAGACCTACCCCAAGCGCTCGATAATAACGTATCTGTTCCCGGAGCGCAACGGATTGCGCACGCTGCGGCTCAAGTGGTACGACGGCGGGCTCAAGCCGCCGGCGGACGTGCTGTTCGGGCGAGAGCTGCCAGGAAGCGGGGTCGTGCTGATGGGTGAGAAAGGCCGCCTTTTCGCCGCAGACGACTACGGCCACAGCTACCAGCTGCTGCCGGAGGCTGATTTCGTCGATTTCAAGAAGCCGGAGCCGACGCTGCCACGGTCCCCCGGCCATCACGAGGAGTGGATACGGGCCTGTAAAGGCGGCGAGCCGGCTATGTCCAACTTCGACTATGCGTCAGCTCTAACCGAGACTGTCTTGCTCGGAAACCTGGCCATCGTTACAGGTAAGACCATCTACTGGGACGCCGCCAACATGAAGGCCATCAACTGCCCGGAGGCAGACTGCTACATAAACAGGCCTTACCGAAAGGGTTGGACGCTCACGGGTTGATGATGACCTTGTTGCGCTCGGGGGAGGCCATAACTTCGAGAGCCTCGTGAATCCGGCTGAGCGGGAACCGATGCGAGATGATCCGCTCGGCATCCACGAGGCCGGTCTCCATTAGGCGGATGGCGCGGGTCATCGCAAGCGTCGTCGTGCCGAAGCTGGCGTCCATGCGGCCCTCGAGGAAGTGCGTTAGGCCGCCATCCAGCTCGAATGTCTCGTGAGTTGTGATTCCGAAGACGTTCCAGCGCGTGCCTCTGCGCCTGAGTTCGACCATCAGACGCACGGCCTCAATTGGCCCGGCAGCCTCGACAATGAGGTCAGGCCCTGCGGGAATGATCTCGTACACGCGGGCCCTGACATCCTCCCTGGAAGGGTTTATCGCGTGGGTCGCGCCGAGCGAGAGGGCGTTTCGGAGGGCATAGTCGCTAGTATCGATTGCTATCGCCCTGGCAGCGCCCGCAGCCCTGGCGACCATCAGGCACAGCAGACCGATGCTGCCGACACCTATCACAACTACATCTTCGCCGATCCGAAGCTCACTGTGGTGGATCACACCTTTCCAAGCGCCGGCGAGAGGCTCGGTGATGGCGGCCGCGTCGAATGATACGTTCGGAGGTTTGGCATACAGGCAACTTTCTTGGGTAAGCATAAACTCGGCGAATGCGCCGTCGCGGACGTCCGGAGGGCCGTCTCCTCCGGTACAGAACGCGTTCTCGCAATAATGGGTGTTGCCAGACCGGCAATGGCGGCACATCCCGCAGTGGCCAAGCGGCTGGACGATGACCTCGTCGCCCGGCTTGAAGAATCTGACGCCCGGCCCGACCGCCTCCACTATCCCGCTGGGCTCATGGCCCTGGATAGATGGGAAGGTAACGTTGCGCCTTATACCCTTGATCGCCTTGTAGTCCGTCGCGCAAATGCCGCACGACTTTATGCGTACCAGGACCTCTCCGAACCCATTGGGCGCGGGTGTCGGAACTTCTTCCAGTTCTAGTTTGTCGAAATCGTGCAAGACTGCAGCTAGCACTTCAAGCTATGCCTCCGATCGCGTTGAGTCGACTCATTATACCGCAATACGCACAGGAAACCGGCCCGTGTGAGCTTAAGAGTGGTTATGGCGGTAGAACGCGAACGCGGCGTTCGTGGTTAATCGGACGCTTTTTCAACCGGGCGTGAGAATCGGCGGAAACGCTTCTATCGCAACAGCTTGAAGAAACTGATGTTGTCGTCTATCGGCAAGGGGGTCGGCAATGTCCGAGAAGAGAATACGCGTAGGCGTGGTAGGGATCGGCAGAGGTCAGTCGTTTGCACGAGCGGCAGCGGCCGCGGGTATGGAGCTGGTTGCACTGTGCGATATCCAGGAACAGAAGCTCACCGAGGTCGGCAAGCGGTACGGGGTCGCGACCTATACCGATTACGACAAGTTCCTCGAGCACGATATGGACGCCGTAGTGCTCGCGAACTACTACCACGAGCACGCGCCGTTCGCGATCAAGGCTTTTGAGGCCGGCAAGCACGTGATGAGCGAGTGCATTGCCTGCAAGACGCCCGCTGAGGGGGTAGCGCTTGCCCGGGCATTCGAGAAACACGGCAAGATTTATATGTTTGCCGAGAACTATGCCTACATCCTCTACGTGCAAGAGATGCGAAGACTCTACCAGGCAGGCGAGATCGGCGAGGTCCAGTACGCCGAAGGCGAGTATAATCATCCCATAAGCTCAGAAGACTACCACCGCCTCGCGCCAGGTGTAAACCACTGGCGCAACCACATACCGCCGACCTATTACCCGACGCACGCGATGTCCCCGATTATGTACGTCACGGAGACGCGCCCCGTCTCCGTGAACGCACTTGCGATCGGCCGGTCGGACAAAGATGAGGACACGCTGCACCTGCGGCGCGGCGATCCGGGCGCCATTATTCTATGCCGGATGGACAACGGCTCCGTTGCCCGACTTATGGGCCTCAGCCTGCGCGGGCACAGTGTGTGGTATCGATTCCACGGCACCCGGGGAGAGATGGAGAACCTGCGCCATGGCAACCAGTCGATGCTTCGCGTCGTGCACGAGCCCTGGGATATGAGGCCCGGCGATGTGCGGGAGAAG
>JBMFPI010000288.1:0-4839 GCA_049969195.1 Armatimonadota bacterium | reverse complement strand
GGTCCGCTCATACGAAGTCTTACATGTGGCTGTATCGGTCTGGTCGAGACGGCCCGCCGGTTGTCTGTTACGAATACGGATAGATCCTGAATCGGGTTCGCGATGCGGAACATTGGGCGTTTTCGCCTGCCAGGCTGAATTGTCCTCTTGGCGAGCGCGGAGGTTGAGAAAAAGCCGCGGCTGGCGTAGAATAAGGCCTGTCTTTTCTGGCGATTACACATAGGGAGGTCTGGGCTATGCCGGATCAGGATGGCAACGTTACGTTTGGAGTTGTGGGGCTTGGAATGGGATCCAGCCGTGCCAGAACGGTGGCGTCTACGCCGGGAGCGAGGCTGGTAGCCGTATGCGACCTCATCGAGCAGCGTGCTCGAGAAGTTGCCGAACGCCATTCGTGCGATTGGTACACCGACTACCAGAGAATGCTTGATCGCGACGATATCGACGTGATCTACGTGATGACGTTCAGCGGGCTTCATGCCGAACACGGCATAATGGCTGCCAAAGCGGGCAAACACGTGATCAGTACCAAGCCACTCGATGTCAGTGTGGCCGCAGTTGACGCACTGATTGAGGAATGCCGCAAGCAAGGTGTGAAGCTGGTCACGGACTTTGACCTGCGCTACTCGGCAAACGCTCAGACGATCAGACACGCAGTACAGTCCGGCGCCCTGGGGCGCATTCTTCTTGCCGAAGCGCGCCTCAAATGGTACCGGTCGCAGGCTTACTACGACGAGAACGGCGGCTGGCGCGGGACGTGGAAGCTCGACGGCGGAGGCAGTCTCTCGAACCAGACCGTCCACTATATCGATCAGTTGTGTTGGATTGTGGGCGACGTCAAGAGCGTCTACGCAGAGCTGAGCGTTATGAACCACCGGATAGAGGGCGAGGACATGGGCCTCGCGATCCTTAACTTCGCAAACGGCGCGAAGGGCACGATCTGTGGAACCACGACGTTTCCGCAAAGCCTTTATTCGGGCGTCGAGATCCACGGGGACCGTGGCGCCGTGCTTACAACTCGCGGCAAGGAAATCGAATGGGTTTGGGCTGAGGGCTGCGAGATTGATCCCGAGACATTGCGCGTCGAGCCCGAGGTCAAGAACGCTGCGGAAGATATGGTGCGCGCAATCAAAGAGAATCGCGAACCGCAGAGTACCGGGGAAGAGGGTCGAAAAAGCGTTGTCCTTCTCGAGGCGATCCGAAAGTCTAATGAGGCTGGGCGGCCCGTGACTCTTTGATGCGTCCCAGACGGGGTGCAGAGCAATGCAAGAGATTGAGATTCATTCTCGGGCCAAGGTGAACCTCACCCTGGAAGTGGGGGAGCGGCGCGCCGACGGCTACCACGAAATCGATAGCGTGGTGCAGATAATCGACCTGACGGATCGGCTCATAGTGCGGAAGGCGCCTGTGGGGGTCATCGATGTACTGGTAGATGGAGGCGGCGCGCCTGAGGGACCGGAGAATCTGGTTTACAAGGCGTGTGAGGCGTTCTTCATGGCCTCGGGAGTGGATGGAGGAGCGCAGTTCGTGCTCCGGAAGAACATTCCAATGCAGGCGGGCCTTGGCGGGGGGAGCGGAAACGCCGCCGCCGCGCTAGCCGCGCTCGACGAGTTGTACGGCACGGCCCTGAGCCCGGGTGACCTCTGTGCTATAGCCTCGAGCGTCGGATCGGACGCCGGCCTATTTGTTATCGGGGGCACAATGCGGGTAGGGGGACGAGGCGACCTGATCCGGGCCCTGCCCGATGCCCCGGAACTTCACCTGGTCGTTGTAAAACCGGATGTCGGAGTGTCTACCGCATGGGCCTATTCCCGGCTCGACACAATGCCGCGGCAGCAACGGCAAGGAGCGAGCGAGCAAGCCGAACGCGCCGTCGCAAGCGGCGACCGGGAAGCTCTCATCGAGAGCCTCTGGAACGATTTCGATCAAGTGGTCGCGGACGTGTACTCCGAGGTCAGGGAAGCTGGTGAGGTTCTGATTGGAGCCGGGGCCAGGCGAGTTATGCTGTGCGGATCCGGTTCAGCCGTGTTCGGGGTGTTTGACTCTAAGGAGGCCGCGCGCGCTGCGGCAAAGAATGTGCGTGGTCAATTTCCGCGGGTTTTTGCGACTCGCTCGCTTTCGCGTGCCGAGTCGAGAGGAGTTCTGCTTTGCCAGTGAGCGCAGTGGACGCGTTGGTCCTCGCAGGCGCACCGCCTTCCGACGATCCGGCATCTGGCGGCCTCAATCGGGCTATGATTCAAATCGCCGGGAAAAGCATGCTCCAATGGGTGGTGGACGCGCTGCGGGGTGCTCGGTCGGTTGGTAGGATCATCGCTGTAGGAAACGTGTCCGCAGATAGGCTGGACCTTGTGATTGAACCCGGCGATACCATTGTTGACAACATAAGGCGAGGGCTGGAAGCCCTCGACTCCCAGCGTCCGGTACTCGTTGTGAGTTCCGACATTCCGTTGCTCACCCCGGAGGCCGTCGATGACTTCCTCGAAAGGGCGATGAAGCTCGACGCGGACCTGGCCTATCCGATTATCCCGAGGGCGCACTGCGAGGCGCGATATCCCGGGATTAAGAGGACGTATTTGCGCACCGGCGACGGCGTATTCACCGGAGGCAACCTGATGTTGGTTCGGCCGGAGTTCGTCATACGCAACTGGGAAACGATCGCGCGGGCGCACGCCGCGCGGAAACACGTCCTGCAGCTTGCCCGTATGATAGGTGCGGGTGTTTTGTTCCGTTGCCTGGCTGCGCGGTTGTTTCCGGGCCTGCTTCGCGTTTCGATGCTCGAGAATGCGGCGGGCCGGATGCTCGGCGCCCGGCTGGCGGCGGTGGTCTGCGCGCATCCCGAAATTGGAGAGGATGTGGACAAACCTTCGGACGTGAAGGTAGTGGAACGATTCCTGTTGCTGCGGCGCGGAAATGAGCGGTCTTAGACGCAGGGATGCTGAGTAGATCAAGGGGACTGGTGTGAGCGTTCTGGACAGAATCAAGTCGCCGGCCGATATGAAGGCGTTGAACGAATCGGAGCGGCGGCAACTCGCCCACGAAATACGGGCGCTAATAATCGACACTGTTTCGAGGACCGGTGGTCACCTGGCGTCGAATTTGGGTGCGGTGGAGCTTTCGGTAGCGCTGCACACGGTGTTCGATTCGCCTCGCGACAAAATCGTTTGGGATGTAGGCCATCAGTGCTATGCTCACAAGATCCTGACCGGCCGCAAAGACGTGTTCGCAACACTCAGGCAGGGCGGCGGCGTTTCCGGATTCACTCGCCGGGACGAAAGTGAGCACGACTCGTTCGGAGCAGGCCATGCGAGCACGTCGATATCTGCTGCCCTCGGGCTGGCAAAAGCACGCGACCTGCGCGGAGGCGATGAACACATAGTCGCGGTGATCGGGGACGGCGCGATGACCGGCGGCCTTGCGCTGGAGGGACTCAACAACGCCGAACAGCTAAAGACCGACGTAATCGTAATCCTTAACGACAACAAGATGTCCATCGCGGAGAACGTGGGTGCGTTGGCGCTGCATCTCAGCAAACTGAGAATGGCCCCGCTGTATCAGAAGGTCGAAACCCGCGCAAAGGACCTGGCAGAGAAAATCCCCGCAGGCAAGACCATCTACCGGACCGCGGAGGGCATCAGTCACGGCGTCGTGCGACTGCTCGGCTCAAAGGCCGGCGCCGTTTTCGAGGAGCTGGGTTTTACGTATCTTGGGCCGATCGATGGTCACAACACCGAGCTGATGATCGACGTTCTCGAGAGTGCCAAGCGCATAAAGGGGCCGTTGCTGTTGCACGTCGTCACGCAGAAGGGCCGCGGATATGAGTTCGCCGAGAACAATGCCCGCATCTTCCACGGGATATCCGGCTTCGATGTTACCGACGGCACCATCGAGCGTGCGAGCGAGGAAGTGACCTACACGAAAGCGTTCGGCGACACGCTTGTGGAGCTGGCGGCTGAGGACCCTCGCATTGTGGCGATAACCGCTGCTATGCCGGACGGCACGGGGCTGGCACAGTTCGCCCAAACGTATCCGGATCGATTCTTCGATGTCGGCATCGCGGAGGAGCACGCCGTGACTTTTGCGGCAGGGCTAGCTGCGGGCGGTTTGCGGCCGGTTGTAGCCCTCTATTCAACTTTTCTGCAGCGGGCCTACGATCAACTGATCCACGATGTCTGCCTGCAGAACCTGCCGGTGGTTTTCGCGATCGACAGGGCCGGGCTGGTTGGCGAGGATGGGCCTACCCATCACGGGGCGTTTGACCTTTCATACCTGCGGCATATTCCTCGATTGGTAGTGGCTGCGCCCAAGGACACGATGGAGCTACGGGACCTCCTCGCGACCGCGCTCAAGCACGACGGCCCCATGGCGATCAGATATCCGCGCGGCGGCGGGCCGTGTGTGTATAGACCGCAGGGCGTGCGAATTCTGGCGATAGGTCAGGGTGAGCGCCTGATCGAAGGCGATGAGGCGGCGATCATCGCGGTCGGATCAACGGTCTATCCCGCAGTCGCGGCTGCACAAGCGCTTGCGGAGGATGGGATCTGCGCGGACGTCATCAACGCGCGGTTCGTGAAGCCGCTTGATGAGCAGCTCATTCTGAGCGTGCTGGAGCGCGGCGTGCCGGTCGTTGTGGTCGAGGAGAACACGGTTGTCGGAGGACTGGGCTCGGCGGTTCTGGAGCTTGCCTCAGCGCACGGGTGTCCTGTCGGTTCGATCAGACGACTGGGAATTCCGGATGCATTCGTCGAACACGACTCGCTGCAGGAGCTGCGGGAGAAAATCGGCCTGACGCCGGCAAAGATCGCGGCGGCCGTCACAGCATTGTGTGCCAAGCGCGACGCCCGA
>JBMFPI010000287.1:0-4840 GCA_049969195.1 Armatimonadota bacterium | reverse complement strand
CATCAGTTCGGCCGCCTTGATCGACCCTTCAATTCCCGTGGCGACAGTGTAGCTGTTGCCTGTGGTGACCGCGATGTTCGAGTTCTGTGCAATGGTGACACCGCCGTCGCCGACGACGGAAGTATGTGCGCCAAGCCCTACGATCCGTGCCCCCAGGTCCTCCGCGATCTTGACGGTGTCGATGATCTTGCGATAGACCTCGTCCAGAGGCAGCTTGGCCAGCAGCTTCGGCGTCAGAGGACAGCCGACAAACCACCCTTCTGCTTCGACCCCGGTAATCGAGCGCACGCCGGTGATGTGAGATACCTCCATAGGACTCTTATGCCTGAGACCCCACTCGACCCAGGATTCCGGAAACAGCTTTACAAACGGATACTTGCGAGCGACATCTCGCTTCGCTGACAGAGGGTGAATTACGAAGGCAAATCTCTCCAAGAGCTCTCCTCGGCAAGAAGTCGAATGTCCCGAGCCGAAAGGCTGCGTCCGTGCCTATTGTAACGTTACTGCACGAATTGCTCAAGTCGCCGAAAACACTGGAGCTGTGTTCTATTGCAAGGACCACGAGTCCAACTCCCTCTGCCTTTGCGGGAGAGGGTCTGGGTAAGAGTGCGCTATGCATCGGAAACCCAAGGCTCTTGTCTACGACGAGAAGACCTCCCCGCAACCTTTCCCTAAGCATAGAAATATGCGGCGCGAACCCGGGGCCAGAGTAACATACCCTGATCCACCCGGCTCCCTCGGCCTTTCGCGCCCGCTATTGAACAGCGGCAGATCGCCGAAAACTGCAAGCTCGTTTTGGTCGCAGCAGCTCGGGTGCGGTCGCGTGCTCGCAATGCCAATAATATCTGATACTAATACAGATGCGCCCGCGCATTTGCACGTGGAAAATTACTTAGAGGGCATATGGTTGGCGATCAAGCACGCGTCCTATCCTGCATACCGACTGTACAGCGACGCAGATTCGATCGAGGGTTCACCCTGGTCGAGGTGGTACTCTCGCTCATTGTCTTTGTGGTACTGACGCTCATCTTCGCTGCTTCCGTTCCGATCGCGCACAGAACCGCAAAGATGAATGGACAGTACTCGCAGGCTCTCAGTCTGTGTCAGCATAAGATCGATCAGCTGCGCGCAGTCGGCTACGGCCGGATCAACTACGACGAACTCTCCGACGCAGGAATCATCGACGACAGTCCCACTACGCCGCCGTTCTCTTTTGTTGGGGTTGATCAGGTGGCCACGTACCTCCCCCAGCCTGCCGCCACTCTATCGCTGAGCTATGGTACCGGCGAGATAACCGCGACGGCCACGGTGACGTGGAAAAGCAATCCGCATCAGAACAGGATGAGCAGGGTCTCGCTATCTGCCGTGATAGCAAATGTGGAGTGACTTCTCGTGAGACTGAGAAACGACCGAAGCGGGTTTACACTCGTGGAAGCCCTGCTGGTGCTGGGCATAATGGGATTCATTGGGGCAGGGGCCATGGCTCTGATGGTTGGTTCGCTCACCTGCTTCGACGGCGCGACAACCGAAGCGTTTACCGATACGGACGCGGTCCTGGCCATGCAGATGATAGTAAGCGACGTACGGGAGGCCAAGAGCATCAATATCGTGGATGGCGGTGCAAGGCTAATTGTAATTTTTCCGAAAATGACGGCAGAGGGTTACTACGACCGGCACGAACTCGACACGGCAAACCAGGTCGAATATTACCTGTCCGACAGCACCGGCATCATCGGACATGCCGGCACGTGGCTTTGGCGCACCTCCAGCACCGGGACACGCAAATCACTGAAGAGGGACGTGGTGGGGTTGGAGTTTGAGCAGGACACATCGCGATCTGTCAAGATAACGGTCATCACGCGGAACTACGCTGCCGCTGGTACGAAGGAAACGCGCCTCACGCAGCGTGTTGTTTATCTGAGGAATTACTGAGCATGGCAAGGTCGGTTCTCATGAAGCCGGTTGTCTTTGGGGCGGATACGCGTATAGGGAAACCAGGGTCTCTCAGGTGTCCGCCGCCGATAGCGGCACTTAACAACGTGCACGGCCCTTCCGTATCCACAAACACCGGCAACAGATCCGGTAACATCCTTATTATCACTCTCATAGGTCTGTTCATTGTAACTGCCGCCACAATGGGCGTGCTTATGGTTGCCGCCAACGCTCTGCGTCTGAGCCATCAACAGGTAGCGGGCTCAACCGCATTCAACATCGCCGAGTCCGGCGCCGAAAGGGCGGCTTACTGGCTGAAGAACCAGTCCTCGCCTCCAACCGGGACAGTCGATCCATTTGGTGGCTGGGTATCTATGGCCGGCGGCTCCTATAGGGTTACTGTTTCACCGGGGCCAGACAACGCGACTGCTTACCTGAAAACGTTCATCATCGAGTCGGTGGGACGAGCGCAGGGCGCGGAAAGGACTGTTCAGGTGGTGGTCAAGCAGGCGAGCTTCGGCAAGTACGTTTATTTCACCCACAGCGAAACCTCCAGCGTCACCGGCGGCGCTATCTGGTGGAAGGCCGGAGAAATTGCCGACGGCCCGGTTCACTCCAACAACGCCAACGGGTCCAACTTCAATATCAACTACAATGGGTCGACCGCGCCCATATTCCTTGATATGCTCACCGCCGCCGGTTCATCGATAGACTACTATCCGGGCCGCCCAAGGGACGAGGCGACGTTTATGAGGATATTCAAGGACGGCAGCAAAGGCTTCAAGCTGGGCGTGACGCCGATTCTACTGCCTCCGTCCTCCAACGTCCAGCGAAATGCCGCCTGGGGGTCGTCTTCGGGTTTTCCAACCACGAACGGCGTCTACCTGCGGGCCGGATATGGAGGCGGCATCTACGTACGCGGCGACGCCGCGATGCAACTGTCACTCGACGCGAACGGCAACCAGGTTATCACGGTCACCCAGGGCAGCAATACTACCACAATCACAATGGACAAGCTTACACAGACCATACAGGTCAGCGGACCCGTAGGCCCGGGCAGCCCGACAAGCGCACCGTCCCTCGGAACCGGGGTCATATACGTCACCGGCAATATTACGTCGCTAGGCGGCACTGTAGCCGACAATCGGATAGTGGGCACAGACATAGCGGTCCGTTCCGCCCTCACAATCGCAAACGACGTAAACGCTGGCAAGTATATCAAGATAACCAACAACCTGGTCTACAACACCCGCCCGGACAAGACCCGCGACAGCTCGGACCCTGTCAACCTTGCCGCGGGCACACTCGGCCTGGTCAGCAAGGACATAATCATAGCCTCCAGCGCGCCAAGCAACTTGGAGATAGACGCGGTGTGTCTGGCGGGTGGATCGAACACCTCGGGCGGCAGCTTCTATGTGGAAAACTACAATACCAAGACCCCAACAGGGACGCTCAGGGTGCTGGGCGGCATAATACAGAAGGCAAGAGGACCGGTGGGAACATTTGACGCGAATACCGGCAGGACCGTGACCGGTTATGCCAAGTCCTATTCGTATGATCCTCGGCTTGCAAGCAATCCGCCGCCTTATTATCCGACCACCGGACAATACGAGAGGGTATCCTGGCAGGTGCTGGCTGACTGAGCACGGATCGGATCAGCGCTGCGTCAGGGAAAACAGCGAGTCGTTGAGGCCCACATTGGCCTTCAGGTTCTTGTATGTGGCGGTACCCAGCGGACGCCCCTTTGGATCAAACATCTCGGAGACCGTAGCGACCGGCAGCTTCCCGGCCAGCATCGCATGATTCGAATAGACGTTCGTGATGCGCAGTTCCCCATTACCAAGGTATTTCTCGCGCCTGAGAACGCGCAGGGTCTTGCAATCGAGCCAGACCAGATCGTGGCGCTTGTCCTTTTCGCCGAACCTGGGGGCAAACTTTAGTTTGACTACCCCGTCCTTGCCGGCCGAAACGACGCTGACGTAGTTGTCCGTCCATAACCGGCTGGAAAGAAAGCCCAGATCAAGTGTGTCCTGCCTCTTACCGGGCTGGTTCTTGACGTCGAGCTTCTGTTTGACCATCGGGGCGATGATCAGTTTGGTGTAGCCGTTCTGGATGTACGCGACCTTGATTCCTCGTGCGTAGCCGTCGTACCTGATCTTGTCAGGTTTCTTGTACGACACGACGGCCTTCTCAAGGCGCAGTATTTCGCTGTATCCCTCGCCCATTCCAGAGATGGCACCCTTGTTCGGCTCGGTGATAACCATCTCCGCCTGAAAGTCGCGCAGCGCCGCCTCAGCCGCCTTGACCTTCTTGAGAATGTCTCCGGCGTTGATTGCTTCGGTCGGACCGCATACCGCGACGCACACTAGCGCAGCCGCGAGAAATGTTGTGATCCTCATCTGAGGCATCGCTCCCTTCAACATACTCTGACGGTTGATTCTACCACATCTGACCGTACCACAGGCGTCTTTTCGGCGACCCGTTTGCCTAGTCGTTGGGGAGCGCGGAGTTGTGGAAAACGCCAGCTTCGCGTTCTATCGCAAAGACCTCCTGCCTCCAGCCGTCCGCAACGCAGGGAACCCCCTCTCCCTTAGCTGGAGAGGGCCGGGGCGAGGGTGATAAATTCTATGTTCTATGCGGTGGGAACCGACTATGGCGACGAAGCCGACAAGCCTGCGCGAAACTGAGTTCCCGCATCATACAAAGGGACACGCGCCCTGTCCGCGACACCTGCGTCCGGGGCAACAAGCCCCCCAGGATCGGGATCCTGAATCAAGTTCAGGATGACGGGGTCCTAAGCGCTTGCACCCGCAAGACTGAACTAATACCTCCCCCGAATCCGCCATCAGTTTTCTTTTGAGGGGTTGTTTTGAGAGGGAATTACCCTGCTTGCTCGGCTCGTATTATT
>JBMFPI010000286.1:0-4860 GCA_049969195.1 Armatimonadota bacterium | reverse complement strand
CATCCTACACTGCCGCTCGACCAAGTCGCGCCATCGTAGCTTCTGTCAAGGTGGGGGCGGTTTGACGCTTACGGCGGGACTGTCAGACCTTAGCCTGAAAGCGGTAATGGAGCAACCTCGCGCGTTCGAAAGCCTGATTCGCAGCCAACTTGAATACTACAGATCCTGGCGCAGCAAAGGCGCAGAAGGATATTCATTCATACCACCGCGATATCTGGTGGCGATCAAGACGGCTTCTGACGTGTTCGACATGACCGCAAGAATTATCGAAAAAGACCCGCTCAGGGTTCTAAGGCGAAAGGTCAAGCCTACAAGAGCTCAAGTCATTGCCTGCGGACTTCGCAACTTGCTGGCTATCGGCATTGGCAGTTGGTCCTGGAAGGAGCCCGACGGGGACAGTGCACCGAGTGATCTCGTCTGACACTCCCAGACCAGGCGCACGCGGGACGATTGTGACCCTGGTCCGATTGTCTCGATGGAGGTTCTGGCTGTACCTGGCCGGGCCGTATCTGGTGGGATGTGCAGCCGGAATCCCAGCATTGCGCGAACTCAACCGATTGTGGTTCTGGGGCCACCTGGTCTTTTTTCTCTTTCCGGCCAATCTGATGCTGTATGGGCTGAACGATTTGTTCGACACCGAGACGGACTCCCGCAATCCGAAGAAAGGCTCGGTTGAGCACAAGCTTCGTCATTCGGAGCACAATGTGGCAGTCATTGCAGTTGCGGCAGCCCTATTGACGGCAATAGTTGTCGCGGCAGTACAGCACACACGCGAGGCCAGCATTACAATGACCGTGTTCACAGCCCTGGCGGTCTTCTACAGCGCTCCGCCGATTCGATTCAAGGCACGACCGATTCTGGACTCAGCGTCAAATGTGCTGTACGCGCTCCCCGGTTTCCTGGGTTACATCCAGGCGGGGGGAAGTTCGGTGCCGGCAGGAGCGGTGGTTGTCGCGGGGCTTTGGACGGCTGCTATGCACCTTTTTTCAGCGATTCCCGACATAGAGAGCGACAGATCTGCAGCGGTTCACACTACTGCGACCCTGCTCGGGTTTAGAAAGTCGCTGGCGGCTTGCGCCATTCTGTGGACGGCTTTTGCCGCTACAGTTGTCTTGCAGGCCTCGCTCTGGCCGTGGAGTCTGGCAGCCGTTATCTATCCGGGCATAGGTCTGACACTGCTTTTTCTGAACCGCGACGCAATATACAGGTTCTACTGGCGTTTTCCGTTGATCAATGCAGGATCGGGCATGTTTGCTTTCTTTGTGTTGGCACTGAGTAAATGAGCACGATAAGCGTTATTATCCCAACACTGAACGAGGAGACCAACATTGGACTGCTTCTTGAGGCGCTCACCCGCCAGGGTCATCCGGCGGACGAGATAATTGTTGTGGACGGGGGGTCAAGCGACGATACTGAGCGCGTTGTCTCCCGATTTGTTGGCGTGAAGTTTGTTGTGGGCAACCCTCCTGTAGGGGCACAGCGCCAGCTCGGCTTGATGGCGGCTTCCGGGGAGTGGGTGGTCTTTTTGGACGCCGACACGATGCCAGGTCCCGATTTTCTAGAAAGAGTGCTGAGTGAAATGCAGTTGCGGCGCTTGGATGCAGCCTGCCCGTGGTACAGCCCGTATCCCTCGAATCCTCTGATTACCGCTGTCTACAGGTTCTTCAACCTCATATTCGTTGCATTGCAGAAACTTGCGCCTTCGGGCGCCGGAAGCTGCATCATCGCGAGGCGGGATTTCGCCATCAGGATCGGAGGCTTCCGCAGCGATATCGTTTACGAGGACATCGAGTTCATCCGGAGAGCAGGGCGGCGGGGCCGGTTTGGAATGCTCAGACAGCGCATCAAGGTCTCAGACCGGCGTTTCCGCGAGTTCGGCACGATGAGAGTGTTCCTGAAATACCTGGCTCTTTCGCTCTTCTTTGCGTTCGGGATGTTCAAAGAGGCCGGCTTAATCGACTATCCGTTCGGACGTTACACTAGGCGCGACGAAGAAATGGTGGTCCTTGTTGACGAGAACGACAATCCAATCGGCACTGCCCCCAAGAGCTCAGTGCACAGTTCCGATACGCCCTCGCACCGCGGGTTCTCGCTTTTCGTTTTCAACCACCGTGGCGAGCTATTGCTCCAGGAGAGGAGCCCGGCAAAGCTGACCTGGCCGGGTCAGTGGTCCAACAGTTGCTGCGGACATCCCGGCCCCGGCGAACACGTTAAGGACGCCGCCCGACGCCGCGCAGCCTATGAGTTGGGCATCGATTTGGACGAGCTGCACGAGATTATCCCCGACTACCGCTATCGCGCGCACATGAACGGGGTGGTCGAGAACGAGATTTGCCCCGTGCTGGTCGGGTTTACTTCGCAGGAGCCGCGTCCGAACGCCCGGGAGGTGTCGGCAACGACGTGGGTCAAGTGGGACAGTTTTCTAGAGCGCGCGAGAAGTGGAGAGTCATTCACCCCTTGGTGTATAGAGGAGGCGGAACAGCTGGAGAAGGCGCCGAAATTCCGCCAGTTAATGCGTCACGTTTGCAAACTCTAGGTTCTGCCCGGCCCATGCCGACCCGTCCGCCCCGCCGACGTTCCGGAATGTCCGGAATCAGCCCGTCGTGGCTATCTCATTCTGGCAGGCGACCGTGCCAGGGCGGCCTTTCGCTCCTGCAGGCCGCGTGATCCGGCTTTGCTCAACGTATCGGGCGCATTGGACCCCGCTCATGTCCACAGAAGCCGCGGCAGGGTGAAACCGACGAATACCCGGGCTACCGTACCAGCCCTAGATAGTAGCGGACGCTACGCTCGTCCTCGTCCCCCACGGGTTCCCCCGCCGCACCTGCTGCAACTACCGATCTATCGTTGGCGCTCTCCGAGTTTACCGTTACATCGACCGGCACCAGCGTCCAGCCTTTTCGGTAGCCCTTGATCGACCCCTCGGGGATTCTCGCTGTTACGTGATAGCCGTCCGCCGTCCGTTTCCAGGCGGCCTCGATCGGCCCGGCAGCGTCGGCTTCGATGATAGGCGCATTTTCAGGGCCGGAAGGCACGATTGTGAATCTGGTGCGGGTGTCGTCGAAGCCGCTGGGAGCGAAATATAGGGACGCGCTTGACCCACCGGCCACTTTCGCTGCATTTGCGCCGAAGCAAGCGTCGATGACCTCGACCTCGACGCGAAAGCCGTCTCGATCAGCATACCATCGCGCGACAGCCGACAGTTTGTCCGGCTTGGGCTTACCGATGAAAACTGTAGCTACCTTCACCGTCTCGCCAGGCTTGACACGCCGGCCTTTCCAGCCGGCCAGCACACGCGACACCGCCTTCTCCATTGCCGCCAGGTTTTTCCGGTGCTTTGCGTTTCTGTATTCCGATTCCAGGGTCTCATAGAACGGAAACTCGACTCTGACCTGCCTCTTGGACCAAACTACGCCGAGGTCCGTGTCGGTTTGGTAGGAAAGCACCACGGTGTAAACGCCTTCGGGGATCTTTGGCACGTCTACGACGTACCGGCAGCCGCCGCCTCAAGTGTAGCCTGCATTGACGGTGCGAACGAGTTTGCCCTTGCTGTTGAAGAACTTGAGTTTCGGCGGCGAGTCGTATCGCTCCTCCCCGCCTAACCTGGTGACTGTTGCGTTTGTGCCGAGCTTGATATCCCAGTTGAGGTCGGTGCCCAGGCCGGGCTTCCAGACCAGGTTTTTCCTGTCCGGGTCGATTGCCGGCGAGAGCCTGCCGCCAACATCGACCGTCGTCTGCTCGTTAGCTTTGATCTCCACCGGGGAATGCAGCCGGCACTCCAGATCGAGCACCCGGGATCTCGCACACTGGACCGACAGCTCGCAGGTACTGATTCTGTATCGCCCGATGGGGAGCTGGATCGGCTTATCGGCGGACTCGAACTCGTAGAATCCGGGATTGCCCACCACTGAGACGCCGCCCACCTGAGCCTTTCGTCCTTCCACGTCTGTTCCGCGAACCAGGAGGGTTCCCATCTCGCCAGTGTAGGGCTCAATCGTCACCTTGTCGCCCAGACTGCTGACGGCGATCTTGTAGAACCGACTGCCGATCCTGGCAACTGGAACCAGATTTACGCAGTGGGAGTTTTTCCCGGGCCAGATGATAACTTCGCCTGCCCCGTTGGTGTCTATGTAGATGCGGTCGCCATTACCCACGAATTCGCTCTCGTCGTTGTAACGGGCGTAGTCGCCGCAGATGCCGTTGCAGTTGTCATCCAGCACGGCACACTCGACCCTACCTTTGTTTGAATCGATCAGACCCCTCCACACACCATTTCTGATCACACTCGCCACGACGTAGTCCTGGTCGCCGCTGAATGTCTCCACGTGGGCTCGGACCGGGCGCTCGAAAACATTGCCCTCGGCGTCGTGCTGGCGCAGCGGGACAGTGAACTCCTCTGTTTGTGCCGACGGGCCAACCCTTGACAAGGTCATCGGACTCTCGTCTGACAAATCCCAGTTGCGGTTCAGGTCGACGTAGGCGGTATCCCACCCCTTGCCGGTGCCTTTGGACTCGTCCAGAACAATCACAAGGCAGCCGTCCTCACCCTCACCGTCGAACCGGCACGCGAAGTACGCCGGCTTCGCCGACTTAAGCGGCGGGTTTCCCTTTACCCTGGCCTTGACGTCCTCGCTTGACATCTGGCTGTACGAGCAGGCGGCCGCTGAGCAGTCCGTATCCGGGTCCCAGGTGAGCACATAGGTGCCGGGGGCAAGCTCGAAGTCTGCCGAGATCTGTTCTCGCGCCTTTTCGTAATCTACCGGCGGGCCGGCCCGTTCCGTGAGTGTGAAGACGACATCAGTCTTTTCCTCTCCGTCCGCGAGGCTTAAGTCGATGCTGCGTCCGCTTTCCGGGCAGTAC
>JBMFPI010000285.1:0-4891 GCA_049969195.1 Armatimonadota bacterium | reverse complement strand
TGCCGACCGCCGTGAAAGCGGAGGCCAGAAACCCCACAAGTGTCACCCCGATCTGCACGGTGGCCATGAAGTTCGTGGGCTTGTCCAGAAGCTTCTGCACAATCTCGGCCCTGGCGTCTTTTTCTTCGACAAGCTGCTTTATCCGGGTCCTTCTGACGGACACCAGCGCCATCTCCGCTGCCGCGAAGAATGCGTTAGCTGCCACCAGCGCCAATATCAGCGCGACTCGGAGGAGTATACGGTTTGGGTCCTCGTCCACTTTTATGCCACCCTCTTAGAGCGCAGGAGCAAGCACGTAGTAAGCAATACAGCTCACAAGTGTTGCCACCAGCGCCCCCGTGACGACTTCACGCAGGGTGTGTATACCTCCTTCTACTCTGCTTTGCGCGACCAGGGCGGCCAGCGCGAACGCCATCGCACCGACTATGACTTTCTTCGACGCAAACAGTATCGTCGTCGCAAGAAAGAATCCCAGCGCCGCGTGGCCGCTGACGATCCCGCCTCGCCACAGTTTTCCCTTCCCGCCCGCGACTTTCCACATAACGACCATAGTCGCCATCAAGATGAACGCAACTACCAGCGTGGTTGCCGCGTCCGGCGGATGAACGCCCAGCTCCTCGGCCAGCCTTTCTTTGTTCCCGCCTACAAACAGCAAGAACCCGATTGCCAGGGCGTTGATCGTGGTGATCAGAACCGCTCCTGCAGCGATATCCTTCGCGAACTTCGCAAGCGGGTGGTAGGTCTGAGTCACCAGGTCCGTCACCGCTTCGATCGCGGTATTGAACATCTCGGCAACCAGCACCAGCGTGATCGTGAACAGCAGAACCATTACCTCGGTTCGTGAAAGCCCGAATACCAGGCTCACTATCAACACCAGCAGCAGCGTGAGGAAGTGAAACCTCATATGCCGCTGAGTGCGCAGGACATGCACCACGCCCTCTATCGCATATTTGAACCCGTTCAGCGGGTTCCTGAGAAACCTCACTTGCTACCTCCAGGCTGTTGCGACAGGCGGGTTTCCGGCGATTCTCCCGCTTAGCTTAGGAACATCGAATCGCCGAAAACGCCGGGTCTGCATTCTGTCGCAACGACCTCTTGTTACCTCACTCGCATTCGAGTGCTTCGGTCCCGGTCTGTGTCCTGTCCTGCAGGGCTTATCGGGCGGCCGAGCAGTTCGTCTTGCCGCAAAAACATCCGCCGCTCGTCCTCGGGCTTTTCGTGATCGTAACCCAGCAGGTGCAGCAGGCCGTGAACAAGCAGCAGGTCGATCTCATCCTCGAGGCTGTGGCCGTGATCCTGTGCCTGTCGATGCGCGGTCTCCACCGAGATGACTACATCGCCCAGCACGTTCCCGCCCTCACGACCGAAGTCCTCACCCTCGAGCTGAGAAAACGCCAGCACGTCAGTGGGAGCGTCCACACCCCGGTACTGCTTATTGAGTGCCCTTATCGACTCATCGTCGGCCAGCAGCACGCTCACCTCTGTGTCGTCGGGGCAGTTCTCAGCCGAGAGCAGCCTTCGGGCCGTGTTCCTCACGCGGCGAAGGCTCACCTTCTGTTTCTGCGAGTTCTGAATCAGAATCCGCGTTCGCTTCGACCTTCTTTCCGTTGATCGGCGCCGTCTCGGGATACTCGATTCTGGCATGCATCGCCCCCAGCAGCGCCCTTGCGAAACTTGCCGTTATCTTGCTGACCTCTTTGAATGTGAGCTCGGACTCGTCCAGTTGGCCGTCGCGCAGCCGGTCGGCGACAACCCGGTTGACGAGCATTTCGATCTTGGCGGGAGTCGGCTTGTCGAGGCAGCGGGACGCCGCTTCTACCGAGTCGGCCAGCATGACAATCGCGGCCTCCTTGGTCTGCGGCTTCGGCCCACCGTAGCGAAACTGCTGCTCGACCGCGGTAGACGGGTCGAACTCATCGGTAAACTGGCTGTAGAAATACTGCACCAGCGACGTGCCGTGATGCTGGGCGATCACGTCAGTCACGACCTTCGGCAGACGATACTCTTTCGCGATTTCGATGCCGTCCTTAATATGGCTTGTAATCACCAGTGTCGATAGGGTGGGGTTCATATTGTCGTGGATGTTCTCCACGTGCTGGTTCTCGATGAAGAAATGCGGCCTGCGCAGCTTGCCTATATCGTGGTAATAAGATGCCACTCTGGCGATCAATGTATCAGCGCCGATTGCCGCAGCCGCATTCTCAGCAAGATGTCCAACCGCCATCGAGTGCGTGTAAGTTCCCGGTGCTTCGATTACCAGGCGCCTGAGCAAGGGGCTGTTCGTATCCGCAAGCTCCAGCAAAGAAAGGTGAGTAGTGCGCTCGAACGGCCTCTCTAGCGGCACCGTCCCGAAGAAAAAGAGCGCTGTCGCGACCAGAGGAACCACCACTCCCGACCAGAACGAACCTGCCAGCAAGTCCGCAAGCGAATCGTTTGCAATCGCGCCGGTGATCCACACGAGGGCCACCCCAACACCCGCGATCGCACCTGCCGCGCGCATCAGGTCGTTTCGACCTCTTATGTCGACAACGCAGTAGATAGCGACGAGCGCGGTCAGCAGGGCACTGGACGCATATCGGACCTCATTTCCGATCATCATCGACAGCACAATCGACAGAATGGCAGCGACCAGCATTGCCACCTGGCGATTCACCAGGACGGCGGTGAACATCGACGCCGTGACGACCCACAACGTGCCCAGATAACCCACCTGAGCCGGGCTCAGCGGTATGCCGAGCAGACTGCCCCCGATGCGCAGTCCCAGGGTGCTCATCAGAACCAGAATCGAGAGCAGCAACAGGGCCTTCGTGCTCGCATACACCTCCGGGTGGAACCGCTTTAAGTACGCGACCACCAACCAGACGAGTGTCACAACCAGCAACGTCACGCCCACGACCGATCGCACGTCCAGCTTCGGTCGCCTGAGCCCCAGAGCCTCGAACTTGACTATGTGCTCCGGCAGCACCCTTTCACCCTTTGCGATAACCGTCTCGCCGCGCACTATGAGGCCGTAGGATGGATGTACCGCCTTTCGCGCCCGCTCCTGGCGGGCGAGGGTGCGCTGCTCGTTGAAGATCTGGTTTGGGCGGATTGCGCATCGTGCGAGCTCGCCCACCACGGCGGCCCTAGCGGCGTCCGACAGGAGAGAACGGGCCTCCGCCATCACAGCCCTTCGCGCCTTGCCAATGTCCGCAGGGTCCTCCCGTATCTCCTTGCTCATCGCCGAGCTCACGACCCGCAGCGCGTTCTCCTCGATCTCGCGAAAACCCGCTGCGTCGGTTGAAATGAGGTATTTAATAGACCGGTCCGAAACCATGGTGCCCAGGAGCGGTCCGATGCGCTCACGAACGCGCGCCGCCTTGTCGTCGATGGACAGCCGCGATCCGGCCTCCCGAACGCCAACCACCGTCGTGAGAATCGTCTTCAAAGCTTTCACGGCCTGGTCCGCCGCGTTCGGCACAGGGTCATACACGCGACCTGCGCTCGCCGCCGCCTGCGCTCGCCGCAGTTGGGTCTCTTCTACGTCGATGTAGCGCTCCGTTCGCTGCGCAATGATGTTCTCCGGGCTGATGTCCCCGACCTTGAGCGTGACCTTGCTCGGGAGCATGTGAATTGAAAGGATCACCGACAGGAGAACTATCGTAGCGGCGGCCAACCCGACCCTAGGCACGCTGACATGCATGCCCGCGCCATCCTTATGGGAGTCGGGTTTCCCGCTTCGTCTGAGAAGGGGTAGATGTGGTTTCATAGTGGTGCGAGGCTACCCTCGCAGGATTCGCTTCACTACCTGGCTGGCGAGTTTGCCGTCTGCCCTGCCGCGTATCCGTTGCATCAGCGGACCCATGACCTTTCCGCGGTCCTTGAGTTCGACTGCGCCAACTTCAGAAGCGATCTGCCTGGCGATGGCTTCGATTTCCGCCTCGTCAAGCTGTTTGGGGAGATACTCGTTAATAACGGCGAGCTCGGCCGCTTCTCTTTCTGCGACGTCCGTGCGCCCACCGCGCTGGGCGGCCTCGATTGATTCCCGTCTCATCTTGGCCGCTTTGGCCAGTACCTCCAGAACTTCATCATCGGTGAGATCGCCGCCCTTTTCGATCCTGGCGTAGCTGGCCGACGACAGAAGAAGCCGGATGGTGGATAGCCTCAACTCATCCTTGCTTCTGAGCGCAAGCTTCATGTCGTCCTGAAGCTTTTTGATCAGCGACATAGCTCAGCTCCCCGGAAACCCGGCCGCCAGGTCATTTCGAGCGCGGCGAGGAAGGTCATCGTTTAGAGACGCATTCTTCGCCGCGCCCGGAACACCTGCGAGCGTCCGCCTATTGCAGAGACGCTCATCTTCGCGGCGCTCTGCTTCCGACGCCGTGAGTCGATTTCGTTGTGCACGCGCCGCGATTTACTCGTTAGCCCTTACGCTGGAGTTTCCGGCGTCTGGCCGCTTCGGCCTTTCGGCGCTTGTCGGACGGTTTCTCGTAGTGCTCGTGTTCTTTGGCTTCCTTGAGAATACCCGTCTGCTGAAGCACTTTCTTGAAGCGCTTCAGAGCGCTGTCCAGGCTCTCATTCGGCTTTACCTGAACCTGTGCCAACCATAATCCCTCCTCCATCGCAAGCCTCTGGCTAGACGTTCGTTCCGGTGGGGGGAGAGGATTGGCAACGCTGCTATACCATTACCCTCCAACTGCTATGAAGAGGTGAAAAGCGTAGCTACATAGCCAAATCCGCTAAACCCACGTCTCTGTTAGCCGTTTGCCCAGTGTATTAGCCGACAGTAATTATAACCGCCGCGCCCCACCGGTGTCAACCCGCCCTGCGAGCTAGGTAGCGTCAAGTCTTGTGTGTAAATTGCTTTGGCCGGTAGGCGGCATCCCAGTTTCGGTTTTGGTATGTAAGGATC
>JBMFPI010000284.1:0-4897 GCA_049969195.1 Armatimonadota bacterium | reverse complement strand
AATCCCATCCTACACTGCCGCTCGACCAAGTCGCGCCATCGTAGCTTCTGTCAAAGTGGGGGCGGTTTGACGCTTACTACGAGACATACAGTACCTGCCGGACGGACATATAACACACAGAAGATACAACACGGAAAATGGCAGACCGGAGGAAGCGCGGGTGTCGAAAACTATCGATCTCAACGGAACTTGGAAGCTGGCCTGGAGTCCACTCGAAGGTTGTAAGGACGTACCAATTTGCAACACACCGATTGACGCAACGGTCCCCGGCGATGTACATCAGGACCTGGTTAACGCCGGAATCCTGCCAGAGCCGCTCGTCGGCGTGAACGCGCCATTGCACGAGTGGATCGAGAAAGCAGTTTTCACCTACGAGCGCGACCTTGGTGAAAATATGGATTTCGACCGCGCCGAGCTGGTTTTTCACGGGCTCGACTGTATAGCCGAGATATTCGTTGACGACCAACAGGTGGGCACCAGTGCGAACGCGTTTGTGCCCCAGACTTTCGACGTTACCGCGATCTTCAAGCAAGGCGGGCGCCACCGGCTGCGGGTGAACCTCGACACCGGCGTCCAGTGGGCGAAGAGACAGGTCGACGGCAGGTACAAAACCGGCGACTCCTGTCATGAAAGGCCGTATCTCAGAAAGCCGCAGTTTGCATTCAAATGGGACTGGGCGCCACGGCTGGTAACGTGCGGCATCTGGCGCAGAGTCGAGCTTAAGTTATTCAAACACGCGGCGATCCGAGATGTGATGCTCTGTCCCGTCTTTGAGGGCGACGCGGCAACACTGCGGGCGAATGTGCAGATCGAGGCGTTCGAGCCAGGAAACTGCCTCGTCCGGCTGAGGGTGATGGGCCCCGGCGGCGTCTGGCAGGCATCCGAGCGCTCGACGTTGACCGCGGGCGTCAACCACGCACATCCGACGGTCCGTATCGATCCGGTGATGCGCTGGTATCCGAGAGGCTACGGCGATCAACCGATGTACTGCATCACAGTCGAGATCGAGCGCGACGGCAACATCGTGGACGAGTGGTCAGAGGCCTACGGGTTCCGCGAAGTCGCCCTCAGGCAGGACCCGCTTTCCGGCAGCGAGAAAAGATTCATCATCAACGTCAACGGCATCGACATCTTCTGCAAAGGTGCCGACTGGGTCCCCGCCGACAGCCTTCCGGGACGCATCCCGCCGGAGAAGTACGAGAAGCTCGTCGACGAAGCCTGCGAGGCAAACTTCAATATGTTCAGAATCTGGGGCGGCGGAATCTACGAAAGCGACCTCTTCTACGACCTTTGCGACCGCCGGGGGATCCTCGTCTGGCAAGACTTTATGTTCGCCTGCGCCGAGTATCCCGACGACCAGCCCTGGTTTGTAGAAAATGTCCGCGACGAAGCCCGCAAGGCAGTCCGCCGCTTGCGGAATCATCCCTGCATAGTCCTCTGGTGCGGAAACAACGAAAACGATTGGATCTATGGTTTTATGATTAGAGGCGAGGGCAAAAGGATCGTGCCTTTCTACGGACAGTCGATCTATCACGACGTCCTGCCTTCGATCTGCGCAGAATTGGACCCGAATCGCCCCTATTGGCCGTCAAGCCCGTACGGCGGTCAGGATCCCAACTCGGAGTCCGAGGGCGACCGTCACGCGTGGAACGTTTCCATTCTCAACCCCGATCTTGCCCAGCGGGCCGACATCCGCAACTACAGGCACGACCGGGGCAAGTTCATCAGCGAGTTCGGAGTGATATCCCACGCGCTGCCCCGGACGATTCTGGATTATACCGGCGAAGGCGGCAGTGACACCTCGGGATCACGGGCCCCGAGAAAAATCGACTTCACCTCGCCCGCCTACAAATTCCACGATAACCCGATAAACGCAATCGGCGAAGGCGGAGGCCTATCGGACTGGTATCAGAAGGTTGCGTTCGGGTCGGTCCCCTCCGACGAAATGACCTATATCTACCAGAGCCTGCTTTACCAGGCAATGGGTTACCGCGAGGCGATCTCCGATTTTCGCATCCGCTGGCCCGAGTGCGGGGGCAGCCTGTTCTGGATGTATGCGGACTGCTGGGGCACGCTCGGCTGGACCATTGTCGATTACTACCTGCGCCGCAAGCCGAGTTTCTACTGGGTCCGAAAGGCCTACGCGCCCGTGGCAGTGTTCGTGAGGGTAGAAGGGAATGCTGCACGCACTTACGTGGTGAACGACATGCTCTCCGAAATACGCGTCAGGCTGACTCTTGAGGTCGGCGACATGAAGGGTCCGAAGGAGACGGGTTCGGCTGATCTTGTCGTCCCCGCTAATGCGGTCTTAAGCGGCCCGGAGCTCGCTTGCGGTCCCGGTTATGCCTTCGCACAAATCGAGGCCGGGGGAAAATGCATCTCTGAGGACCTGATCACGACGCGCCTACCCTCCGAGATGGAAATACCGCCCGTAGCCATCCGGGCGGACATCGCTATGGCAGGGGACAATGAGGTAATCGCCAACCTGTCCTCTGACGGTTTCGCACACTTCGTTTGGCTCGACCACCCGGACGGAGCGGTTCCAACCGACAACTACTTCCACATGCTCCCGAACCGGCCGAGGACGGTTCATATCACTGGGGCGCGGCCGGAGCAGGTAACAGTCAGCGCGCTGAACCGCAGACCGTGATGCAGGAGGGCGCGTCAGGAACGCTCGTGCACGATCTCCGCAATGCGCTTGATCCGCTCGATAAGCCGATCGACGCTGGGGCTCAACCGCTCGACAGCCTCTTGGGGTGTGTCGCCATACCGATTCAGGTGCTTGCCTTTGAGCTCCACTAGGTGCGGCCACAGGCTGCACGCGAGCGCGTGAACCGCTGCCGCGGCGCTGCGGTGTTCCCGCTCCAGGTCAAGTGCGTCCCTTAGTTCGGCGATCACGGCGCGCATCTGCGCGACTTCCTGAATCAGCAGGCGACTCTGTTTCGCAGAGAGCGAGTTGTGCTCCTCGTACAACTCCGAGTGCATCTCGCGCCCCTCGGCCCACTGCTGAACTTCGCACAGAGCCTCATCCACAAACACCAGTGTGGACCTGATTCCCCGTCTGTGCGCCTGACCCAGCCCCGCAAAAGGATCACGCTGCATCGAAGCTACTTCACCACCATCACCGAACACGGTGCAAGCCGAACCAGGCTCTGGCACGTGCTGCCCATCACGCGATCGTAGATTGCCGAGTGGCCCATAAAACCGATCACCAGCAGGTCGAACCGGTGGGTTTTGATGAACTCGATGATGGTCTTGACCTCGTGGCCGACGACTATGTGCGAATGGAGCTCGATCCCTTGCGACAAAGCCATCTCGCGGCTTTTCGCTACAGCCTCCGCGAACCGGTGGTTGGCCGCGTCCTGTTCTTCCACCACCTCGCCAACAGTCCCCGCGTAATGCGGAATCTCCTCGACCGAGATCGCGTGCAATTCGGCATCGAACGCTTTGGCGAGGAGTATTGCTTCTGCCAGCGCTTTGAAAGCGCCTTCCGAGCCGTCCTGACCATGCAGAATCTTACGAAGCACTTGTGTCCTCCTCAATAGGCTTGTATGCCGGCTGAAACCACCGCTGGGCGATGAGCGTGGGCACAACCGCGCTTCCTATCACCGCGACGACCAGCACCGTGTATTGGGTGCGGTCGATAATACCGTTGGTGAGCCCGAAGAGCGCGCAGATGCTGCCAAATGTAAGCCCCGTTGACATCAGCAGCGTCGTGTACATTCCCTTCGTTTTACCGAAGCGAAAAGCCGCAGTGAGCGGCAGTATTCCGGCGAACTTCGTGATCATTTTCGCGGCCAACGACACCGCGATTAGCCCGAACGACACCACTAGGGCCTTGAAGCTGACCAGCGCCCCCGCCTTGAGGAAGAAGAACGGGGTCAGGAGGGTGAAAGCCATTACCCTGAGCCTCTGCGCGAGCACCCGTTCGCGCAGAAAGAACGGGGCAAGAACCATCCCGATCAGATAAGCCGGCAGCACGGCCTCGCTCTTCGCGAGATTGGCCATTCCCCCGAGCAGGAACAAAACCAGCAGAATGAACTTGCTCTCCGGCTCGCTCACCCTGCTGCCTACGGCTCTGAAGAACGCCGGCACGAACCTGGGCAGCACCCACATTGACAGCGCGGTGGCGACGGCAAACAATGCAAGCCAGCCGTTGTAGTTTGCAAAGAGCACGCCCAACCCGAGAACCGTACCCAGGTCGTTCACGAAGCATGCGGCAAGTATGATTTTGCCGAGTTCTGTGCGGTTGAACCCCGTCTCCACCATAACCGCGTAAACCACCGCGACTGAGGTTGTCGAGAGAGCAAGCCCTGCAATCTCCGCCTGAGGCCAGCCCCAGCCAAACCCGAACCTGGCCAGGGCCAGCACACCGACAAACGGCGCAAGAAACCCAACCAGCCCAATGGTTACACTCGATGCCCGGTGCTTCTTGACGATCTCGGGGTCGATCTCCGCCCCCGCTAGAAACGTCAGCACAATCGAGCCCGCGCCCGCCAGGTACGTGACCCACGCGTTCGGCGATAGGTCCAGCAGGTTACCTGCAAAGGCGCCGACGATTATTTCTACCAGCGCGACGGATATCCCGACACGAATGGAAACGAGCGAGGCGATCAGCGCGAGTGCAAACCAGAGGGAGGACGTTAACCAGACGTTTTCCAAAATGACTCCTTTCGGCCGACAATGCGGCGTTCCAGGAGTCATCAGCCCGAGCGGGCGATTGCGGCGGACTCCATCACCGGATATGAGCCGGAGCCGTTTCTCGCCCCGGTCCCTTAATGATAGCCTACCCTGGCGGCCGTGTCAACTATTGTCGCGCTCCAGAATCCGCCATCTCCGCTTATGGGGTAGCAGTAGTAAGTCGGCCGAGGGCCGTTTTTGGAGCCGGTTAGGGCTC
>JBMFPI010000283.1:0-4949 GCA_049969195.1 Armatimonadota bacterium | reverse complement strand
GTCTTTGTGGAGGTCGGGCGCGAGCTCGGTAGGACAGCTCGCGAGTCGCGCGCGGCGTTTGAGGTCGGATGGAGAACGCTCCAGGAGTTCCGAAAACGCGTCGAGGCGCGGGGCGCGGAGGTGCTGCGGAATCTGCCCGAGGACGCCGTAGCGTTCGTGGTGATCAGCCGCCCTTACACGCTCTGGGACCCGGCGCTCAACATGGACATCGGCAAGAAGATTCAGGACCTGGGGATCCTGGCGATCCCGCAGGACTTCCTCCCGCTGGAGGCTGTGGATATATCCGATGTTTGGCCCAATGCGTATTCGAGGCAGATTCAGAAAAAGCTGATGGCCGCAAGGCTGATACGCCGGGACCTGCGGCTGCGCGCCGTCGTGTTGACGTATTTCGGCTGCGGTCCGGACTCGTTCGGAAACCCGTTCTTCAGGGACGAGATCGGCGAGCCGTGCTACGTGATGCAGATCGACGAACACACGGCCGACGCAGGCGTGATCACCCGCATCGAGGCCTTTGCCGACACCGCCGCCAAGCGGTTCGCCAAGGAATTTCAGACCATCCGCACCACCGACACCGCTATTACTAGGCTTGGCGCAAGGAAGCTGTGGATCCCGTATGCGAGCGAGGCGGCGCGCGTGCTGGCCGCGGCTATGCGGGCCTACGGCATCGACGCGGAACCCCTGCCACGCTCGCCGGATGTCGGGCTCAACCTCGCCCGCAAGGTCATATCGGAGGACGTTTGCCTGCCCGCGCTGATGACCACCGAGGACATGCTCTATCGCGTCAACCAGCCGGACTTCGACCCTAAGAAAGAAGCGTTCTTCCAGGGGAACTCGGAGGGCCCGTGCCGGTTCGGGATGTACAGCATGCTCCAACGGCGGATCCTGGACAAGCTCGGGCTGGAGGACGTGGACATCGTGACCCTCGGCAGCATCAGCGAGCACGGCGGGCTGGGCACGATGTTCGCGCTGCTGGCGTTCGACGGGTTCGTAACGCACGATCTGCTGTTCAAGATGCTCTGCCGTGTACGGCCCTACGAGATCAACCCCGGCCAGGCGGACGCGGTATTCGAAGATTACATGCGGCAGCTCGAGCGGATGATCCCAGAGCACAAGAAGCGACTGGAGTCGCATAAACTCGCGGTGCTTACCGGTACCAGGCACTTGGAAGAGCTGCAGGAACTGCTGCGGCGGGCGCAGGACGACTTCGACCGCATCCCCAAAAGAACCGAACAAAGGCCGCTTGTCGGGGTCGTGGGCGAGTTTTATGTGAGAATCCACGACGGAGCCAACCAGGGCATACTCCGCAAGCTCGAGGCGCAAGGCGCGGAGACCTGGCTTGCCCCGGCAACGGAGTTCTTCACTTACATAAACTACCTGGGCAAGATGCTTTCCATGGACCGCCTGCGGGATTGTGGTCTGAGCGCGGACGAGCTCAAGGAGTTGGCCGCGCGGTGGGTGAACACGCGGCTGGCGACCAAGCACGAGCACGCTCTGTTCCACGCTTGCCTGCCGTTCCTCGCCGGCTACGAGGACATCGGGCCCCGGGAGCTCATAGAGAACGGCTCGGCTTACGTGAACTACAACTTCGGTGGCGAGGCGATCTGCTCGATGGGCAAGAGCGAGGACTTCGCCAGGCGAGGCCTTGCGGGGATCGTCAGCGTGATCCCGTTCAACTGCATGCCGGGCAACACGGTGACCGCGCTCTCGCAAGCCCTCAGGCGGCGACACGGCAACATTCCCTTCTTGAACCTGGACTATGACGGCTTCATCGACTCCTCGCGCGACGCCAAGATAGTCAGCTTTATGTGGCAGGTGAAGGAACGATACTTCGGCCAGAGGGAGGCCGCTGACGAAGTCGCCCGGGCTCGCGCCGAGGAGAAGCTGCAGACAATCTGAGCGAGCTACTTCGGAGGGCTCGGTAACCCGGCCGGAACTCACCTCTGCGCAGGCCTGCGCCGTCCGCGCCGATCTGGGCCGCGCCCCCATTCTCACAGCACACATCTCCCTCTCCCTCTGGCAGAGGGCTGGGGTGAGGGCCACAAACCCTCTCTCCCCCTGGGAGAGGGCCGGGGTGAGGGTGATAGAGTCCGCGTGTATCCCTGGGCGAACTCAGCGCCCTGCAGGCTTGCGGAGTTCGTGCGCCACACTCGTTCCCGCAGTATAGACCGCGCCTATTACAACGACCTCTGCCGGCCTGATCGCCTCCTTCAGCTTGCACTGTAAACAGCGCCGGTGCTAGAATCGGGCAGGTCGGAAATGGAATTCAAGGAAGCGACGGAACAATACAGGGCGCGGTTCAACGACTTCGTCGCCAGTTTCGAGACGGGCGACCTTCTTCAGTCGTTCGAGTGGGGCGATTTGAAGTCTCGGGGCGGTTGGACGCCTGTGAGGGTCGTTGCCGAGGACGCGGGGGAGATTGCTGCCGCGGCCTCACTTCTCAAGCGGCCGATTCCCAGGATCGGCCGCTGCATAATGTATGCGCCGCGCGGGCCGGTGCTCGATACCCGGGACGCTGAGCTTGTGAGTGCGTTCTGTGGTCATTTGCGTAGGACCGCACTGAATCACGGGGCCATCCTGCTCAAGATCGACCCTCCGATTCCTATCGAGGACGCCACGAGCGAGGCCAACCTGCGCGCGGCAGGGTTCCGACCCGTCAGATCCGGCGGCTTCGGCGGCACGCAGCCGAAGTGCGTGATGCAACTTGATCTGAACAGGTCGCCCGACGAACTTTTGGCGTCGTTCAAACCGAAGTGGCGTTATAACATCCGGTTGGCTGAAAGGAAGGGCGTCACCGTCCGGCTGGACTGCGACAGGTCCGATCTGAGGCCGTTCTACGACCTCCTGCTGGAAACCGCCAGGCGGGACGGATTCCTTGTGCGCGGGTTTCAGTACTTCCAGGACATGTGGGACTGCCTGGTGCCGCCGGGGTATATGCGCCTTGCTCTGGCATATTACGAAAGCCGACCGATCGCCGGGGCGATTGTTTACAGGTTTGGAGACAAGGCCTGGTATACCTACGGGGCATCATCTAACGAGCATCGGAACGTGATGCCCAACCACCTGGTTCAGTGGACGCTGATCCGATGGGCCTGGGAGTGCGGTTGCAAATGGTACGACTTTAGAGGCGTCAGCCCACGCCCGGATGGCGAGCTCGACGAGCATCTTCAGGGGCTTAATCGATTCAAAGAAGGTTTCTCGCCCAGGTTCGTCGAGTACATCGGCGAGTACGATATGGTCCTTTCGCCGGCTCTGTATTGGCTCTGGAGCATCGCCCTGCCCCGCGTGCAGGCTGTCCTTAAGGCGAAAAGGAGAGCGCAGGATTGACGCGCGACGTATGGGTCGAAGTCGATCTGGCGGCGCTGAGGCACAACCTGCAGCAGGTGCGTGCTGTAGTGGGCAGCGGCGTCAGAATAATGGCGGTGGTCAAGGCGAACGGCTACGGACACGGCTACATCGAGCCAGCGCGCGCTTTTCTGCAGGCCGGGGCGGACGCGCTCGCAGTCACGCGCGTCGACGAAGCGCTTGCAATTCGCCAGGCCGGTGTCGACGCGCCCATACTGCTCCTTGCGCCAATTCAGGCCGAAAACATCGAGGCCGCGGTAGAGGCGCATCTGGAAATGACGGTCGCAGATGCGCTCTCGGCCCGGGCTATCTCGAGCGTCGCCGAGAGGTTGGGCAGAGTCGCTCGAGTTCACGTCAAAGTAGACACTGGTATGGGCAGAATTGGGGCGGCGCCTGAGGACGTCCCTGGGCTCTTCCAGACAATCGCTTTGCTGCCGGGCATCGCGGTTGGGGGCATCTACACACATTTCGCCTCCGCGGCGGAGCCGGACATTAGGCCCGCGCGCCGACAGCTCGATTTGTTCCTCCGGGTCCTGACTGCCCTCGAGGCGATGGAGTTCGACCGCGGCCTGGCACACGCCGCCAACAGCGCAGCGGTACTCCGGATGCCGGAGTCTCGGCTCGATATGGTCCGGGTTGGCACGCTTCTTTACGGCCAGTACCCATCCGTGCATGTCCGGTTCGATCTTGATCTCAGGCCGACGTGGTGTCTCAAGGCGCGGGTGTGCCAGGTGAGGGACCTGCCTGCGGGCACATCTATCGGCTACGGCGCGGAATACCGGACCAGGCGTCCTGTCCGGACCGCCGTGATCCCTGTCGGGTGGGCGGACGGATTCACGCTTGCGCCAGAAGGTCCGATCTACCGGCAGGGGATAGTAAGCTTTGCAGCCCGCAAGATGAGGCGCAAACCGGCGGTTGTGGTGCGGGGACGTAGCGCGAAAGTGCTCGGAAGAGTGGCCATGCAGATGACTGTGATCGACGTGACCGACATACCCGGCGTGGAGGTTGGTGACGAGGTCAAAATCCCAGCCATGCGCATCCCCACGAGCGCGCTGGTGCCCAGGGTCTACACAGACTCAGGGTGAAATTAAGAATTAAGAGCGATTGGACGCTCGCGCAATTCTGCGCGCACGGGGTATTACGATAGAACGCAAGTCCAGCGTTTTTTGGCGGTTCGCCGCTCCTTAACCGAGCAGGAGGATCGCCGAAAACGCGCCTACTCCAAACAGGCTGATGGATCGCAGCTTGAGCCCGCGGGAGAACCTAGGTTGTGATCTAGATCAAAGCTGGCGGCGCTGTTCGTCGCAGGGCTTGCGAACTATTGATCGCGCGACGTCGTCATAGTATTTGACCCGGTTTGTTGGCAATGCGCCGCTTTGCATACGTGTTTGTCGCAATAGAACGCAAACCCGGCTTTTTCGGCGGTCCGACGCCTCTGAACTAGGCGGGAGCACATCGGCGAAAACCTGCCGACCGCAAGGCCCGTCTCCAAACCGGCATCGACCCTTTGAGAAACGTGGTCCGCCGCAAGGACCCGGTCAAACCGCTACTGCAGTGAAACGTTATCCATTCTTGACTATACGGCCACAGATGAGGAACAGTGCACC
>JBMFPI010000282.1:0-4972 GCA_049969195.1 Armatimonadota bacterium | reverse complement strand
CTCGCGGTCGATGCGGTCCAGGCCGTGCGGCGGCGTGAGGACGTCGTAGATGCCGGCAAGGGCAAGGTGCGGACGCGGCGCAATCAGGGCGTTGATCTTCGCGGTACTCCACTCCTTGAGCAAGCCGGGGACATAATAGTAGATGCCGTGGGCGTCCAGGCCCCTGACGTCGATCAGGGCTTCAAAGTCGGTTAGGCAGCAGATATCGACGCAGCAGGCGATACGGTCGTCCAGGGCAGCGGTCCACCAAGCCATAGTGGAGCCCATGCTCAAGCCGAGCGTGCCGATGCGGCGGGCGTCCACGTCCGGGCGTGAGGTGAGATAATCGACCGCCTTGATGCTGTCATACACCATCATGCCCCAGAGAACCTGACCCTTCCAGAGCATTTCTTTGAAGATGGCGCTCTCGGTGCGGCCCCAGCGGTGGCCGAAGCACCAGGTGTCAATACACAGCGCGTTGAAGCCCATCGAGGTCAGCACCTCCGCATAGGGAGGTTTCTGAAGGGCGTCGCGGCCTGAAACCAGCTCTTCCTTGGCGATTCGATACTCCCCGCCATGAGCATGATTGTAGAGGACAGTAGGCAGAGGACCTGATCCCTCTTTGGGCCTGACGAAGTACGCGGGGACGGGCTCGATCCCGTTCAGGTCGAGCGTGAGTACCTCGAGGACGTAACAGCCGCGGTCCTGCTCGTTGACAAGCTCCGCGCTCACCGGTCTGTCCCTTGGCGGAAGATCGCCCAGGAGAGAATAGAGCTTTTGCTGTTGTTCAGTCATATTTGCACTCCTTCTACGGCTATGGCCCGAACCGGTGCGCCCTCCGCCCCCGGGACATTGAGCGGCAGCACAATCAGATATATGCGCTCCGCCGTTAGCCTGTCCAGGTTAGCCATCGATTCCACCAGAACAACCCCTGCCGAAAGGATCGTCCTGTGGACCTCAAGATGACGCTTCGGATGCGTCGAAGGCTGTTCGAGCCCGACGAGCGCGACTTTGCGCGAAGTCAGCCAATAAGCGGCGTCCTCGGCGAGGCCGGGAAAGTCGCGGAAGAATAACGGGTCGCTGAAGCGTCTGCCCCACCCCGTCCGCAGGAGCACTCGAGAACCCGCGCGGACACGGTCGGCGAATGGTTCCAGGTCGGCGGCTCTTATCTCGCTGCCGGCTGCCCTGTCGCCCAGGTCGAGAACATCCGCCGGGCCGACAAGCACCTCCAGGGGAATGCTGTCTACCCCGCGCCCTCCAGGCATACAATGCGCGGGCGCGTCAATATGCGTTCCTGTGTGCGTTCCCATTCTGAGCTCGGATATCTCGTAGTCGCCGTCGGCCGACACGCGAACGCGCCGGACGTCTACCGGCGGATCCCCCGGGAAGACAGGCATACTCGCCGCGATCGGATGGGTTAGATCGATGACACGCCGCATTGCGCGAATATGATAGGCCCACGCGGGCCAAGAAGGCAAGGGGCGTGTCGGTTCAGGTCGTTGCTCGTGTTCTGCGGAGAGGGACAGAGGCGCTGGCTGTCTTTCCGGCAAGACGGACCTGAAGAGAACCCTCACCCCGGCCCTCCCCCGTAAAGGAAGAGGGAGTTCCTATGGTGCGGGAACTCAGCGTCGCGGAGGCTTGCTGAGTTGTGTCCTGCGGGAACGGCTTCGTACAGAACGGTGGGCGCGTGTGTATTGCACCAAGTTCCCGCAGCGTTTAGAGGCCGGGCAGCATGCCCGGTAGACTTCGTCCGGCACAACATGCCCTGGACGATCAAAGCATACGGAAAGGAGGGTCACGCGAAAGAGCGCAAGGTCATCGTTTTCGGCGATTCAACACTCCTCAACTAAGCCGGAGAATCACCGAAAGCGCGTCTATCGCAACAGCCCCGCATTCGCCGGAGACCGGAGAAGGAATTTGCGGTTGGAAATTCTGAGTTATGATTGGCTGTTCATAATAACACAAAGCGGTCGGCTGCGGCGGATGGGGTTTCCGATTGCTCGCTCAGTTGAAGACCGTCGGGCGGCAAGAAACTCCGGCGCTGCCGCAGCGGCCTGCTGCGGAGGTGGCTCGCAATGGCAAAGGTTTTGATCGTCTATTACTCCAGATCAGGCAACACGGAAAAAATGGCGAAACTGATCGAAGAAGGCGTGAAGGCCGGCGGTGTGGAGGCACTGACCAAGCGGGTCCAGGACACGACCGCCGAGGAGCTGCTCGAGTACGACGGGATCGTAGCAGGCAGTCCCACTTACTACGGTTCGATGGCTTGGGAGCTCAAGAAACTGTTCGATGAGAGCGTTCGCTTTCACGGCAAGCTCGACGGCAAGGTAGGCGCGGCGTTCTCCAGCGCGGCCAACATCGGCGGCGGAAATGAAACAACCATCCTCGACATACTCAACGCGATGCTGATCCACGGCATGATCGTGCAGGGCGACCCGCAAGGGGACCACTACGGCCGGGTGTCGATCAACGCCCCGGACGAACGGGTCGAGACTCAGTGCCGGAGGACTGGAGAGAGGGTCGCGGCGCTGGTGAAGAAGCTGGCGGGATCGGGCTAGCGATGCCCTGGTGGTCGATTGCGCTTTTGCTTCTCGCAGCGCCTCAACGTCCGGCTGCCGACGTTACCGTAGCTTTCTCTCTGGATCAAGGCTTCGGTAACGGGGCCGTCGTGCAGGGCAATCTGCGCGCCGTAAGGCGAATCGTGCAGGCGCTCAAGCCGCTGCAGTCCCGCTACAGGGTGTGCGTGATAGTCAATCCCATGGTTGCGGACCGCGAGAAGTTCGATGCCGTACTCGACGCCCTGGCCTGCGACGAGATGCCGTTTGTTCTTGACGTCTACACGTCGGACGCACTTACACTCGGAAGCTGCTCCGAACAAAACAGACCCTATGACCCCCGACACGGGATTTCAGTTTCCCTCGAAGATCTGGAATCCTACAAGAAGCGTTACCAGAAGTGGTTCATCGGCATTCGTTTCGCAGAAGTATTCGCGCAGGACTTCACGGTGCGTGCGGTCAAGACGACCAACCCCGAGTGGGCACTGCCCTGCTGGAAGCTGCCATCGGATTCGTATTTCCGGGCTGACCTAGCTGAGAAATACCTGAGGTTCGCGCGCCGAGAGGGTCTGTTCGTACAGTGGTCGGACTGGCATTGGTACGAGTTCGCTGATTGGGACAAACCGCAAGAGTCGCACGAGGCTGAGCTGGCCGGGCTCCTGAAGAAGTATCCTGGCCTGGTTACGATCACTTATGCAAATAACGAGCCGCAGAACGCTTCTGCGGGCCGACTGGCATACTGGGAACGGGCAGTAGCAAAGTTCCTAAGTAGCGGCGCAGCAGGCTACGGCTTGTCAAACCAGAGCTGGCTATGCGAAGACGAACAGGCCTGCCCCATCGAGGACATTATTGAGTGGACAAAAAGCGCTCTCGAGCGCGGGTGCAGATTGATCCAGTTCGAGCCGGTCTGGTATTTCTTCGACTTGCCCAGAGGCACGTTTCAGGTGCCGAGCAGCATGGGGGCTCCCTCGTCGTCCCCTACTGGTGAGCCCACAAGCCACTTTCATCGGCTTTTTGAGGTGCTAATGACCTACCCGGTGCAAGGCAAGGAGGACAGCTATCGGGGCATATGGTACTCCAACCAGCCCTCCGGCGACAGGTACGGCTGGAAGTACAGCGGCGGTATGGCCGTGTTCTGTGCTAAGCACCTGCCGATGGCGATATACTTGCCAAAGGCCGGCAAGACGTTCTTCGTCTACGGGGGCTCGCCCGAACCCGACTCGCCGGACCTGTTGATAATGGCAAGCTGGTATGATCATCGCTCGGGCCGGGTTCCCAGGCCAACTATAGTGATGCGAAAGAAAACGGGCGGCGACCGCGGCGACGCACATCACAACCCGACGCTTGCCCTCGACGACAGAGGCTACGTCTGGGTATTCGCCCCGTCTCACGGCCGAAAGGATGCATTCATCTACCGCAGCACGGCGCCGTTTTCGACGGATGCGTTTCAGCGGGTTGTCCAGAAGGAATTCAGCTACCCTCAGCCTTTCTACCACCCCGGCTTCGGTTTCCTGTTCCTCTTCACGAAATATACGGCCGGCAGGGAATTGTATTTCAGCACCAGCCCTGACGGGGTGAACTGGTCGGAGGACCAAAAGATCGCGGGGTTCGGCGGGCACTATCAGGTTAGCTGGGCGTGGAAGCACAAGCGCGGCGTCGCCTTTGACTTCCATCCTCCCGGAGTCGGCCTCAACGGGCGAACTAATCTCTACTACGTGGAAACCAGGGATTTCGGCAAGACCTGGACGAACGCCGCAGGTTGCCCGGTTAAGATACCGCTCGATTCACCGGCGAACGAGGCGCTGGTGCATGACTATCAGGCCGAGAAACGTCTGGTGTACGTCAAGGACCTGAACTTCGATGCCGACGGACATCCCGTGATACTCTACGTCGTCAGCAAGGGTTACGAATCCGGCCCGAAGAATGGCCTGCGTTTTTGGAAAGTCGCTCACTGGACCGGCAACGAATGGGACATTCGGACGGTCACCACATCCGATCACAACTACGACACCGGTTCGCTTTGGATCGAGGACGACGGCACGTGGAGGATAATCGCCCCAACCGAGCCCGGCCCTCAGCCTTGGGGATGCGGGGGCGAGATCGTAATTTGGAGCTCGACTGACCAGGGCAAGACGTGGCAGAAGGCGCGCCAGGTCACGCGGGACAGCAAGCTGAACCACAACAACTCGCGACGACCTGTCGGTGCTCACCCGGACTTCTACACCATCTGGTGCGACGGGAACCCGTTCGAACACTCTGAGTGCCGGCTTTACTTTGCGAACAAATCGGGCGACAGGGCATTAATGCTGCCCGAAAAGATGGCCGGTGATTTTGCGGAACCCTTGCCTCTGAGGCCCCGAACAGCAGATTCGCGCCGGTAACCGGGAAACATGGCGGTTTTTGCGCAGGATAGAGACCCTCACCGCCTCCCTCTCCCG
>JBMFPI010000281.1:0-4985 GCA_049969195.1 Armatimonadota bacterium | reverse complement strand
CGGCTGCGCTTTGGTCCCGGCTTACGCCCCCATCGCACAGCGGCGGGTCCGTCACCGACGTCCTGCACCGTTTGCCGAAGCCCCACCCATACTTGCGTTGATCATATTCTTGAGATCTTCGACGTTCATCGCGCGGGCCAGAGCGTCGTCGTATGTAATGATACCTTTCAAATAGAGGTCGCGCAGATGTTGGTCCATCGTCTGCATGCCCACGTTCGCACTCGTCTGGATAATCGACGCGAGCTGATGGGATTTGGCCTCACGTATTAGGTTGCGTATAGCGGGCGTAGCGATCATTATCTCCATCGCACAAACCCGACCGGGCATACCAGCCCTCGGCAGCAACTGCTGACAAAGCACGGCCTCAAGGCTGTTGGAAAGCATCAGCCGAACCTGCTCTTGCTGATCGACGGGGAACTGGTCCACCACGCGATCGACCGTCTGAGCCGCCGAGTTGGTGTGCAGGGTCGCAAACACGAGGTGACCGGTCTCTGCAGCGCGGAGGGCGTTCTGCATTGTCTCCAGGTCGCGCATCTCCCCGACCAGGATTACGTCCGGGTCCTCGCGCAGCGCAGCCCTGAGCGCGTTGGCAAACTCCTTGGTATCCTGTCCGATCTCGCGCTGGTTGATGATCGACATCCGATGCTGATGCAGGTATTCGATCGGATCCTCGATGGTGATAATGTGCACGCTGCGCTCGTGGTTGATCAGGTTGATCATAGCCGCAAGCGTTGTGGACTTGCCAGAACCCGTTGGCCCCGTGACCAGCACAAGGCCTCTGGGCCGCCGTGATATGGTTTCCAGAACCACCGGCAACCCCAGCTCGCGAATGGTCGGGATCTTCATGGGGATCAGCCGGAACGCGGCCGCCACATTCCCCTTATCCTTGAAGATATTGACCCTGAACCGTGCGACTTGATGAAGCGAGTATGAGAAGTCCAGCTCCCACGTGTCCTCGAACCGCTGAATCTGTTCATCCGAGAGGATGTCGTACATCATCCTCTGGGTGTGATGTGGAGTGAACTTCTCGTAGTTCAGGGGCACCAGTTGGCCGTCGATGCGAAGTATCGGCGGCACGCCGACGCAGATATGAAGGTCGCTGGCGCCGCGCTCGACGACTTCCCGCAAGAGATCGTCAGCGTGTGTTTCCTCGAGTGGGATAGGGGCCGTCGCCTTTTTCGACGGTTCCGTGATAGGTTTTCCTGCTTGGGTTGGCGCTGTGTGACTCAACGCAGTCCTCCATCAGTGACCGGCGGTAAAGACGACGCGCATTACCTCGTCCGGTGTGGTGATGCCCTGAAGAACCTTCTCCAGACCGTCCTCCCTGAGTTCGTGCATGCCGTTGGCCTTCGCGGCTTCACGAATGTCGGCGAGCGGCGCGTGTCGAACGATAAGCTCGGCGATTTCGTCGTTGACGGTCATCAGCTCGTAGATACCGATCCTGCCCTTGTAGCCGGTGTTGCGGCAGGCTTCGCAGCCCTCGCCGCGCCAGAGCGTCACCATCTCATCGGGATTGGCCGTCTTGAACCCGAACCTCCTGAGCTCACCGGCCGGCACCTCATACGGCTTCTTGCACTTGGAGCAGATGCGTCTGCCCAGCCTCTGTGCCAAAACGCCGATCACCGTCGCGGATACCAGGTACGGCTCGACCCCCATATCGATCATACGTATGACTGCGCTTGGGGCGTCGTTTGTGTGGAGGGTGGATAGAACGAGGTGTCCGGTGAGCGACGCTTCGACCGCGATGCTGGCAGTTTCCAGGTCGCGCATCTCGCCGACCATTATGATGTCCGGGTCCTGCCTCAGGAAGCTTCTTAGTGCGGTCGCAAATGTGAGACCTGCCTTCTTGTGAACCTGGACCTGCGAGATTCCCGAGAGCTGATATTCGACCGGGTCTTCGATTGTGATTATGTTCTTCTCAGGCGAATTGAGCTTGTGAAGAATCGAATACTGGGTTGTAGTCTTGCCGCTTCCCGTCGGTCCGGTCGAGAGGAACATCCCATTCGGCTGAGAAACGAGTTCCTCAACCTGCGCCTGCACCTCAGGGCTAAAGCCCAGTTTGTTGAGCCCGATGAGGACGTTCGACTTGTCCAGGATTCTCATTACGATCTTTTCGCCGTAGATCGTAGGAAGACATGAGACGCGAAGATCGTAGTCCTTATTGTCCCAACGTATCGGGATGCGGCCGTCCTGAGGAATTCGGCGCTCGGCAATGTCCATGCTCGACATAATCTTGAGCCTGGACACCAGCGGCTTGTCGATATACTTGGGCAGCGGCATGACCTCATGCAGAACGCCGTCTATCCGGTATCGAACCCGCACGCCACGCCGATCCGGTTCGACGTGGATATCGCTCGCATTGTCCTTTATCGCCTGGATGATGATCGTGTGAGCGATGCGAATGATGGGCGCTTCTTCGGCGCCTTTGACGGCGCTTTCGGTGTCTTCCTCAGCGATCTCTTCCCGCGCGCCGTAGCTTGCGATGTCTTTGCGGATATCGGCTGAGAGCCCCGCAAGACCTCCGCCGCCGCCCGGTGCAGTCGCAGCGCCTGTATCACCCATCGGCACGACTTCACTTCCCGCGCTGCCGCCGGACTTGTAATGTCGGTCAATTGCCTCCATCACGTCGTCCTCGGTCGCCAACGCGATGGCGATTTGCTGCGCACCGCTCGTGAGCCTAAGATCCTGGATCGCAACCGGGTCGTTGGGGTTCACTACAGCCACTATGAGCTTGGTGCCGTTCTTCGAGATGGGGAATACCTTGTGGCGTCTGGCTACCTGCTCCGGAACCGCCGCCACCGCCGACGGATCGACTCTCTGGGTGGAAAGATCGACAAATTGAAGGCCCAGTGTCTCGGCACGGGCTTCGGTAACCGGTTTCTCCTCGGCGAACCCCAGGTCGATGATGATGCGGCCTATGTCCCCCGGTGCGCTGCGCTGAACCTCGCGCGCCTGCGCAAGTTGCTCAGGGGTTATTATCCCCCTGGCAACCAGCACCTCGCCAAGGTCTTTTCTTGCCGTCGCCATTGTCAATCACTCCGTGCGGGGTTCAAGAGTCTGCCGATTCCCGAGCCGCGAACTCTGGGCTTCGGGACTTCTTGCCGCCCCCAAGCACGCTATCGCCGCATTTTCCATCACGTCCACTGGGGGCCGTATACCCGTCCACATCTCGAACGACAGCGCGCCCTGATACACCAGCATTTTCAACCCGTTGACCGCGCTTGCGCCCCGGCTCAGGGCTTCGTCGATGAGCCTGGAGCGAGGCGGATTATACACAAGATCGTAAACCAGAATGCCCGGCCGAATCAAGTCTGCCGGCAGCGGGGTTTGGTCCACATCGGGGTACATGCCCACCGAGGTCGTGTTAACGACAAGGTCCACATCTGCGATCTCCCGCGCCAGCTCGTCCCTGTGTAGCCGCGCCGCACGCGCATTGCTTTCCACGGCTCTGAGCGACTCGACCAGCTCGACCGCACGCTCAAATGTTCGGTTCGCAACCACTATCCGGCAGCCGATCTTCGCGAGGGCGAATGCAACCGCCTTCGCGGAGCCTCCCGCCCCCAGTATCAGCACCCTGCAGCCGTCGATCCTACCCCAGGCGGCTTCAGCCGATTTGACGAAGCCCGGCCCGTCGGTGGAGAACCCGAGCAACCTGCCGGCTTCGTTCACAATCGTGTTCACCGACCCGATCGCGCGGGCGGACTCGTCCACGTCGTCGAGAAATCCTATCACGCGTTCCTTATGCGGTATGGTGACGTTCACGCCCGCAATCTCGAGCGATCTTACGCCCCTGATCGCGCTCTCCAGATTCTCGGGCAGGACGTGGAAAGGTACGTAGATGTAGTCAATGTTCAGCGCCTGTATGGCCGCGTTGTGCATCACGGGCGAAAGGGTGTGCGAGATCGGGTGGCCGATCACGCTCAAAACCCGTGTACTGCCGAGCACATTCACCTGGTATCCTTACTTTGAGACGCCTCCGGGGACGTCTTTGTTCCAAAGCGCACCTGCAACTCAAAACCGGACTTTTTCACGCCTCAGCCCACAGGCCAAGCAGTCGGAGAAGCAGTCTCTCGATTACCCGGTTGATTCGGGTGCCTACAAACTCGCGGGGGTGCATCGGTCTTACCAGAATCGTGTGCATCCCCGCCCTGTTCCCCCCAAGAATATCGGTCAGGACCTGGTCGCCGACAACCACCACTTTTTCCGGCAAACAGCCTATCCTGCGCGCCGAGGACACAAACCCCGCTCGCCTGGGCTTCAGGGCGTGCGCCATCCACAGCACCCCGAGTTCGTCGGCGATGCGCTTGAGCCGTCGCGGGTTATGCGTGTTCGACACAATGCATAACTTCAACCCAAGGCTCTTCGTCTTCTCGACCCACTGCTTTACGTCCCAGGGCACTTCGAGAGACTTCCACGGCAAGAGCGTATTGTCAAGATCAACGAGCAGCCCCTGGAACCCCTGCGAAACCAAACGCGCCGGATCGATGTCGGTTACGCGCGGCAAGCACTCATCGGGCCGGCACAGTTGCAGAAAACCGCCCATCAGGCAGCCTCCGCCGGACACCGTGTCGCGGGCATGAACCCGGAAAAGATAAAAGACATAGATCCCAATCCCCCAAGGCTGTTGCGACAGATGCGTTTTCGGCGACTCTCCCTCGTAGTTGAGGAGCGCCGAATCGGCGAAAAGAGCCGGGTTCGCGTTCGATCGCAATAACCTCGATCCTCCCCGGAACCTGCTCAAGGCAACACTTGCCGGATTGATCCGGCGGACGGATATGTCCTGCTATTGCCTGCCGCTCCGCAGGGCGCTCTTCGCCCGGTTGTGCTCCGCAAGGGTCCGACCGAAAATGTGGCTGCCGTCCGGTCTGGCGACGTAGTAAAGGTAGTCCACATTCGCAGGATGGAGCGCCGCCTCGATGGCGGCCAGGCCGGGGTTGCAGATCGGACCGGGAGGAAGACCCGCGCGGCGATAGGTGTTGTAGGGC
>JBMFPI010000280.1:0-4990 GCA_049969195.1 Armatimonadota bacterium | reverse complement strand
GGGATCTTATACGCACACAGCCGCGCGGGTATGGTTATGAGCATAGCAGCAATGATCCACTTTTTCATGGTGTATCAACGGTCCGATATTGAGGAAGTCGGCGATTCTCCCGCTTAGTTGGGTACCGTCGAATCGCCGAAAACGCCGGGCTTCCGTTCTCCGCAGTAACCTCTCGGGTCAAGGCACGGCTACCTCGGGGCCAAATCAGAGCGCGTCCTTGCGTCCGGCGACGTGCAGGCGGGTCAGCGCACGCTTCAGGGCAGTCTGGGCCCGATCGATGTCAGTCTCCGGGAGGCGAGCAGCGATGCGTTCCTGAGCGCGAGCCCTGGCCCTTTCCGCACGCTCTACGTCTATCTCCTCGCGAAGCTCTGCGCTGTCGGCTAGAATGGTAACCGTGTTCTCGAATGCTTCCATGAACCCACCGCCGACTGCGATGTAGTCCCGGTCCCCGTCAGGCTTGCGGAACTCGACCGCCCCGATGTCCAGTTGGGTGACTAATGGGGCACGGTTCGCCAGTATGCCGAGATACCCTTCCACCCCCGGCACAACGACAGAAACAACGCGGTCACTCGAATAGACCACCCTGTCGGGGGTTATCACCTCGAGTTTGAACATCTTCTCGGACATGCTAGCCTTCCATCTTCTTCGCCTTCTCCACGGCCATCTCTATCGGGCCGACCATGTAGAAGGCCTGCTCAGGCAGATGATCCCACTTGCCCTCAAGGATCTCTTTGAATGACCGCACCGTGTCCTCACGTTTGACATACTGACCCGGCAGACCGGTAAAGACCTCAGCCACGAACATCGGCTGCGAGAGGAAGTTCTCGATCTTGCGCGCACGGGCGACGGTCAACTTGTCCTCGTCCGAAAGCTCGTCCACCCCGAGGATCGCGATAATATCCTGCAGCTCCTTGTAACGCTGCAGCACCTGCTGGACTCCGCGTGCGACCTCGTAGTGCTCCTGCCCTACTATCTCCGGCGTCAGGATCCGCGACGTAGACGCTAGCGGATCGACCGCGGGGAAAATGCCGCGCACGAAGATTGACCTCTCGAGATACGTCGTCGCATCCAGGAAGCTGAAAGTCGTCGCCGGCGCGGGATCGGTCGGGTCGTCTGCCGGGACATAAATCGCCTGGATTGACGTGACCGAACCGCGCACTGTGGACGTGATCCTTTCCTGCAGCGCACCCATCTCCGTCGCCAGAGTCGGCTGGTAACCGACGGCACTGGGCATTCGACCCAACAGCGCCGAGACCTCCGATCCGCCCTGCACAAATCGGAAAATGTTGTCGATGAAAAGCAATACGTCCTGACCTTCGACGTCGCGGAAATACTCGGCCATCGTAAGCGCCGACAGGCCTACCCGAAGCCTGGCGCCGGGAGGTTCGTTCATCTGCCCGAACACCATCGTGGTCTTGTCGATGACTCCGCTGGCCTGCATCTCGAGCCACAGGTCGTTGCCTTCGCGCGTGCGCTCACCCACCCCCGCGAAGACCGAGAACCCACCGTGCTCTGTGGCAACATTGCGGATGAGCTCCGTAATAAGGACCGTCTTTCCGACGCCCGCCCCGCCGAATAAGCCGATTTTTCCACCCTTGGCGTAGGGACAGATCAGATCGACGACCTTCATCCCCGTCTCGAACATCTCGACGGCGGGCACCTGCTCCTCAAACGACGGCGCCGGTCTATGGATCGGCAAACGTTGAGCGGCCTCCACCGGGCCCCGGTTGTCGATCGGATTGCCCAGCAGGTCGAAAACCCGGCCGAGCGTCTCTCTGCCGACTGGTACCGTGATCGGACCGCCGGTGTCAATAGCCTCCATCCCGCGCACAAGGCCGTCCGTGGATTGCATCGATACGCACCTGACCACGTCGTTGCCGATCATCTGCGCGACCTCGACAGTCAGGGTCTTGCCCTGCACGTTCGGAATCTCGATGGCGTTGAGTATCTCCGGCAGTTCATTGGGCGGAAATCGGATATCTACCACCGGACCGATAACCTGCGATACCTTGCCTGTTGCCATCTATCTCAACGCCTCCGCGCCTGAAACGATTTCCGTCAGCTCCTTCGTAATCGCCGCCTGCCGTGCCTTGTTGTAGGCCAGCGTCAGCGTGTCGATCATCTCGCCGGCATTCTTTGTGGCAGCGGACATTGCGGTCATTCGGGCACCCTGTTCGCTCGCCTGGGCTTCGACCAGCGCCTGGTAGACCTGCGTATCCAGATACCTGGGCAGCAAAGCGGCTAGAAGCTTCTCTGCCTGCGGTTCGAACTCGAACTCGACTGCGGCCGATTCTCCTGCCGCAGCTCTCTCCATAGGCAGCAGCCTGACCACTGTCGGTTCCTGCCTCATCGCCGTTACGAACCGCGCGTACACCAGATAAACAGCATCCACCTGCCCGCTCTCGAACATAGAACGAATCTGTGCTGTCAGCCTGCGGACGTCGCTGAACGTGACGGCGGACGCGGGCGCCTCCAGCGCGGCAGCTATCTCGAACGGCCGACGCCTGAAGAACCCGATCGCCTTCTTGCCCACGAGCACAAGCTTCACGTTCTCCGGAGCACGGTCGCCAATTTCTGCGATCGCTTTGTGCATCACATTGACGTTGTAGCTGCCCGCAAGTCCCCGGTCCGCGCCGATCACCACAAACGCGACATTTCGCTGCTCACGCGACTCGAGCAGCGGGTGCGCGATGTTTCCCGCACTCGCCGCCAGGTTCGACATAAGTTCCTTCATCTTGCGAGCATAGGGCCGCGCAGCCTCGGCTTTGGCCTGGGCTTTCTTGAGCCGCGCCGCCGCAACCATTTTCATGGCATTTGTGATCTTCTCGATGTTCTTGACCGTGCGTATTCTGCGCCGGATTGCCTTCGGTGTCGCCATTATGCCTCGAACGACTTCCTGAACTCTTCGACTGCCTTCTTGAGAGTCTCGGCGGTCCTGTCGTCCAGAACCCCGGTCTTTTCGATCACGTGACCTACGTCGGGATAGCGGTCAGCCATGAACGCGTAGAGTTCTTTCTCGAAACGCCGGCATGCCGCGACAGGAATGTCGTCGAGATAGCCATTAGTCGCAGCGTAGATGATGAATACCTGATCGGAGAGTTTCATCGGCTGGTACTGCGCCTGCTTGAGTATCTCGACGATCCTCTCGCCGCGCCCGAGCTGAGCAAGGGTCGTCTTATCGAGATCACTGGAAAACTGCGCGAACGCTGCAAGCTCCCAATATCGCGCCAGATCGAGCTTGAGCATTCCCGTGACAGTCTTCATCGCTTTCTTCTGCGCGTTTGAGCCGACCCTGGAAACCGAGGTTCCGACGTTGATGGCCGGCCGGACCCCTGAGTAAAACAGATCCGGTTCCAGATAGATCTGGCCGTCGGTGATCGAGATAACATTTGTCGGGATATAGGCGGAGATGTCGCCGGCCTGCGTCTCGATGATGGGAAGTGCGGTGAGCGAGCCGCCGCCGAGTTCGTCGCTGAGTTTAGCAGCGCGCTCGAGGAGCCTTGCGTGCAGGTAGAAAATATCGCCGGGATATGCCTCCCTGCCCGGCGGCCTCCTGAGCAGCAGCGAGACCTGGCGGTACGCCTGGGCGTGTTTGGAGAGGTCATCATATACCAGCAGCGCGTGGCGGCCGTTGTCCCTGTAGTACTCGCCCATGGCGCAACCGGCGTAAGGGGCAATGTACTGCAGCGGAGATGGGTCGCTCGCCGAGGCCACCACGACCGTCGTATATTCCATTGCGCCGTATTTCTCGAACGTGTCGACGATCGCGGCCACGGTGGACATCTTTTGCCCGATTGCCACGTAGAAGCAGTATACGTCCTGGCCCTTCTGATTGATGATCGTATCGACGGCGATAGCGGTCTTGCCGGTCTGACGGTCGCCGATGATAAGCTCGCGCTGGCCGCGTCCGATCGGGATCATCGAGTCGATTGCCTTGATACCGGTGGCAAGCGATTCCTTAACCGGCTGCCGCTCCACTACGCCGGGTGCTCGTGACTCAACGAAACGTCGTTCGCTTGTGACCACAGGCCCCTTGCCGTCCAGGGGATCGCCCAACGGGTTCACCACTCGGCCTACAAGAGCATCCCCGACCGGCACGTCGATTATCCGGCCCGTCCGCTTGACCTGGTCGCCTTCCTTGATGTCTATGTCCGGCCCGAGTATGACGCAGCCGACGTTGTCCTCTTCGAGGTTCAGGATCATCCCCATCACGCCGTTCGGGAACTCGACGAGTTCGCTTGCCATCGCGTCACGAAGTCCGTATATGCGCGCGATCCCGTCTCCGACCTGAAGGACGGTCCCGACCCCCACCTCTTCAATCTCCGGTTGATACCCGGCAAGATTCGTCTCGAGTATCCGGGCAACCTCATCAGGCCTAATATTTACCGCCATTGACTCACTCCATCAGCTTCTCTCTGATAGCACGGAGTTGGCCTCTGATCGAACCGTCAATAACTGTATCACGGATCTTCACGAGCACTCCTCCGATCACGTCCGGATCCACGTCCGTCGAGAGCTCCACGCGTTTGCCGGTAACGCGCTGCAAAGCTTCTGCGAGCCGGCTCTTCTCCTGCGAAGTCAACTCCACCGCCGTGGTAACTTGTGCCTCGACAACACCACGCGCCTCGTCCGCAATATCTAGGTACTCAGCCTCGACCTGAAGCACCACATCCTCTCGCCGCTTCTCGACCAGCAGGTCAAGAAATGAGAGCGTCAGCTCGTGCACCTTGCCGGCAAAAAGTTCCCTGAGAGCCGCTTTCTTTTTCTCCTGTAAGACCAGAGGCGAGCGGATAGCCGCCATCAGCGGGGCTGACGTTTCCATGGTGTACGCGACGAAGCCGAGATCGCTTTCGACCGCGTCGACCGCGTCTGCTCTGCGAGCGGCCTCGAAAAGCGCCTGCGCATATCTGCGGACGATTCTGCGCTCGATCATCTCGACGTCCCGTCCTGGATCTGGGCCTTGCCCGCGGACGAATGGGCGGAACTGAGG
>JBMFPI010000279.1:0-4991 GCA_049969195.1 Armatimonadota bacterium | reverse complement strand
GATAATGGTGCCGGCCGGGCTTCAGACCCAGGAGGCGATTGAGTCGGCGTCAGCTCACCTCCCACGTGGCGGCATTATCATTGACGGCGGCAACTCCTTCTACCGCGACACCATCCGGCGGGCGTCCATATTGAGAGAACGGGAGATCAGCCTCCTTGACGTCGGCGTCAGCGGCGGCATACACGGCCGCACTCAGGGCTACTGTCTGATGGTCGGCGGAGAGGAATCCGCGTTCAAGGCTATTCGGCCGCTTTTTGACGAACTCGCTCCTGCCAGGGGCTGCGCGCGCGTCGGCGGCCCGGGCACGGGCCATTTCGCCAAGATGGTTCACAATGCAATCGAGTACGCCGTCTTACAGGCCTACGGCGAAGGATTCGAATTGCTCAGGCAATCGGGCTTCGACTACGATTTGGCCTCCATTGCCGACTTGTGGAACCACGGCGGCGTGATCCGCTCCTGGCTTCTCGAGCTTACCAGGCGCGCGTTCGAGCAGTCGCCAGACCTGAGGGGCATCCGCGGATGGGTGGAGGACTCGGGGGAAGGCAGATGGGCACTGGAAGAGGCAATGGAGCTTGACGTGCCGGTGCCCGTTATCGCCCTTTCGCTGATGATGCGGTTCCGCTCGCGTCAGGAGGACTCGTTCTCGGCCAGGCTCATTGCGGCGCTCCGTGAACAGTTCGGCGGACACGAGCCGAAGGAAGAGTGATCGCTTCAGCTCTACAGGACAGGGTCTTTCCGATATAGCGCACCTGTCGCGAGAGCCTGAATAACAGAGGTTCCGATGGGGTTGCCGATAACCAGGCAGCCGGGACACGGGTGTGCATTAGTTTCGGCAAGGTCAATCCGAACAGATTCGCGGTCGCGGCGGCAGACGGGCAAATCGAAGTCGCTAAGACTCCGGCGGAGGTTGGAAATGAAAATCGAACAGCTTTCCGTGGAAAACCTTCGTGAGGGGATATACTGCCCCAGGGGGCGCCCGCGCAGCGAAGAGGTCTACGTCCAGCTCGAGGCGTGGCTCGACGGCGCGGTCCTACGCGGGCAGGTCGCGCGGTCCGATTCAGGCGAACCTATCGGGTTCATCCTCTACTATCGTATCGAGGACATGCCGATGGAGGTGGACGGCAGCGGGCTTTACATGTTGCAGTGCCTGTACGTGAAGCCCGAATCCCAGGGTCAGGGCGTCGGCCGTGCTCTGGTCGAGGCCGCCGTATCGGATGTCCTGGGATGCGGGGCCGAGGGTATCGCCGCCGAGGCCCATCACCAGGCCCCGACGGACCGCGAGGACTACTTGCCCGGTTCCTTTTACCAGCACATCGGTATGACCCCCGGGCAAACGCGTGGCACGGCAACGCTATACTTTATGGCGTTGAGAGAATCTGCCTGCCCTCCTCGATACATCGATCCCCGGTATCAACCCCCGCGCGACCCGACCCGAATCCGCATAGACATCCTGGACTGCCGACGCTGCTACACCGCTGTCAGAAACCGCGACGTCGTCAGACAGGTTGCCGAAAGCTTCAAGGATGACGTATCCGTCGTTGTGCACGACCAGAACTCCCGCGCGGCCGTGCTCGACAAAGGAATGTCCACCGGCGTGTTCATTGACGGGAAGCTGACGTTCTTTCAGGGGCCTATATCGGAGGAGGACGTATGGCACGCAATACGGACGGCGGCGTCGGCCAGAAAAACGCGCACGGACCGGTAGCGCTCACGCCGTCTGGGGTCCGCAGCACATCACCCTTTCATCGGAGCTGGATAATCGCCGAAAACGCGCGTGTTGCACCAGCCCCGGATGAATGCGGCTGAGAAATCCGGGCTTTGCCGCGAGCCGGCACTAACGCACGGCGGACACCACACGGATCCCGTTGAGCGCCATATGGTACAGGAAGACCAGGTGCAGCAGATCGCCGTCGTGCGGCATAACTTCTGCCGTGCCGCCTGGAGATGCTGCAGGAGCCAGGTCATACGTTTGCACGCAGTCCTCAGGCACGATGACCTCCCTGCGCCTCTTGTCGGCGATTGATCGCGTCCGCAAGTGCATTGCGAGCTGGTAGACGCAAATGTCGGTGCAATCCCCGACGACGATAAAGGCACGCGTGTCTGGATGTTCGTCGACCCAATCGTCCAGCCCAGTCCCGACCGCAGCGCTGACAGTCTCCTTAGGCAGGATCGTGAACTCCGATGCAAACGGCAGCCGGGCGAGCTCGTCCACGGTCTCAGATTCCGGGCTGCCGACCGCACAATGCGGCCCGTAGCTTTCAAATTCGAGTGAGTCTGCAGGGTGGGCATCCTGGAGCAGGACAAAATCACGCACCCCCGCAGCGTGTGCCTTTTCGAACAGCGCTGCGACCGCAGGAACGATCGCAGCTACGCGGGGGCTAGCCAGAGGACCCTGCGTCGTGAACCCTTTGATCAGGTCCACGCACGCAATCGCTACCCGGTCAGGTGCCCCCGCTGATTCCACGAGCTTCCCGAGGCTTATCGGCTGCAGCGAGCCGCGCCAGTCGAGGAGAAACCCCAGAAACGCCCGGTGTTGGGCTATGAACTCATCCAGCTCAGTCTGATCCGCCATACACACCACTCCTAGACTAATCGTACATATGTCCGTCCGTCGATGCAACCCGCGTGCCGAGGTCGTTGCGATAGAACTCACACCCGACGTTTTTGGGCGAGTTGACGCCTTTGACGGTTCGCGGCATGCCGCCCCGGACCATCAGGAGGTGGACCAGCGCAACATGCCCCAGCGCATCTGGAAGTACATCTCCATCTCCCTATACTGGAGTCAATCCGAAACTAGATCTCCCTCTCCCTTGGACGGGAGAGGGCAGGGGTGAGGGTGAAATGGGGAACCGGCAAGACACCCCGGACGCTGTTGAACCGGGCGGAAGACTCGCCGAACGCGCGTCCATCCAATCGACCTCGGTCTGCGGGTTGACCTTGCTTACCTGAATGTGCCAAAATAATCAATCATGAGCGATCAGCCGACTGACTTCATCCGCGAGGCAATCAAGCAGGACCTGGCATCGGGCCGCTTCGACCGCGTCCACACGCGTTTCCCGCCGGAGCCGAATGCCTACCTGCACATCGGCCACGCCAAGGCGATCTGGATCAACTATTCCATCGCCCAGGAGTTCGGCGGCCTTTTCAATCTCCGATTCGACGATACCAACCCCGTCACCGAGGAAGCGGAGTATGTCGACGCCATCATCGAGGACGCGCGCTGGCTTGGCGTCGATTGGGGAGACCGCCTTTTCTTCGGCTCCGACTATTTCGAGCAGACCTACCAGTGGGCCGTCGAGCTGATCAAGAAGGGCAAGGCTTACGTGTGCGATCTGTCGCCCGAAGAGGTGATCGCAACCCGCGGAACGCCTACGGAGCCCGGCATCGAAAGCCCTTATCGGAACCGCTCGGTCGAGGAGAACCTGGACCTTTTCCGACGGATGCGCGCGGGCGAGTTCCCGGACGGGGCGCGGACTCTGCGCGCTAAGATAGACATGGCCTCGCCGAACATCCTGATGCGCGACCCGGTCATGTATCGTATCCGTCACGTTCCGCACCATAGGCAGGGTACCAGGTGGTGCATCTACCCGATGTACGACTTCGCTCATCCCTTGCAGGACTCGATCGAAGGGATCACGCATTCATTATGCTCGCTTGAATACGAAAACCACCGGCCGCTGTATGACTGGTTCTTGGACCAGCTCGGCATATACCATCCGCGGCAGATCGAATTCGCGCGCTCGAGCATCACCTACACCGTGATGAGCAAGCGGCGGTTCATCGAGCTAGTCGAGGGCGGGTATGTCAACGGGTACGACGATCCGAGGCTGCCGACCCTTGCCGGATTGCGCCGCCGCGGATATACGCCCGAGGCTATCCGCGACTTCTGTTCCAGAATAGGTGTCGCCGGGAAGTCCAAGCTAGAGAGCACGGTCGAGATCGCGCTCCTGGAAGACTGCGTCCGCGACCATCTCAACAAGACGGCACAGCGGGTGATGGCCGTCCTTAACCCCTTGAAGCTGGTGATCGTCAATTATCCCGAGGGGCAAACCGAGGAGCTGGACGCAATCAACAACCCCGAAGACCCGTCGGCAGGCACGCGCAAGGTCCCGTTCTCGCGCGAGCTCTACATCGAGCGCGAGGACTTTCGCGAAGACCCGCCGCCGAAATACTACCGGCTCGCGCCGGGCCGCGAGGTCAGGTTGCGCTACGCATACTTCGTCCGGTGTGAGGATTTCGTCAAAGACGCGGATGGCAACGTCGTAGAGGTCCGTTGCACCTACGATCCTGCCACCAGAGGCGGGGACGCGCCTGACGGCCGCAAGGTCAAGTCTACGCTCCACTGGGTTTCCGCCCCGCACTCCATCGAGGCCGAAGCTCGCCTCTATGACTACCTGTTTACGAAGCCCGACCCGGATGATGTCGAACCCGGAGGCAGCTTCATCGACAACCTGAACTCGAACTCGCTGGTCACAGTTACCTGCCGCATCGAACCGAGTGTTCAGGGCGCACCGCCGGGCACTCGATATCAGTTCGAACGCCAGGGCTATTTTTGCGTCGATCCCGACTCGACTCCCGAAAGGCTCGTCTTCAACCGCACGGTAACACTCAGAGACACGTGGGCGAAGATTGAGAAGGGGGCCAGGGGGCCTTAGCACGGGGTATTGCGATAGAAAGCGCCCATCGCAACAGCCCGAGTTAGCGCTTTGTCGGCAGCAGCGAGGTGAACAACTGATGACCCCGGAACTCACGAGACGCGAATTCCTTAACACAGCCGCAGCAATTGGCGGCGCGTTGGGTGTTGGATCGATGGGTTGGGCTGAGCGGGTAGAACGCGAACCGGAGAAAAAAGCAAACGAGGTCCGTCCGCTGCTGTTCGGTGCGGGCACGATCTGGGCATCTTGGCTCAACAAGGACAGGTCGTATGATCTGCGCCAGATGGACGCATTGGTCGACATTGGCGGGAGGCTGACCTCGGCTACGTTCGACTG
>JBMFPI010000278.1:0-4994 GCA_049969195.1 Armatimonadota bacterium | reverse complement strand
TCAGCAATGGAGACAGTATGAACCAGCAGCAAACACCTCGCAAGGTGCGGATGGTTTGACGGTTACCATCAGCGCGCCTTTGTGCAGGTAGTCTTTGCAGTCCTGAGACAACACATAGAACACGTCCGGCGCCCGGTAGGCAGCCATCATGGTCTGCAGCTTGGGGTTATAATCTGATGCGATATGGATACGCTTCACCCGGATGTCGGGGTTAAGCTTTTCGAACTTCTTGAGGATCCGATCGACGACGATGACCTCGTTGACCCCGCCCCAGAACGCAATGGAGACCTGGGTAAGCTTCCTCCCGCCCTCGCCGACGTCGGTTCGGCGCACGCAGCCGCCAGCCAGCAGCGCGAATACGGTCGCACCGATGGTCAGCAGTCGCACAAGACTGGGCGAGACACGACGCATACCGGTCCCTACTCGAAGACCACCATAGAATGCATCCCTACCTCGGGCACGGTCGCCACCAGGCCGTCTGATGTTTTCTCGAACTTCAGAGGCAGGTTCTCAGGTTGCAGAGTCGCCCTGGTCACACCTGGGATGCGGCAGGTGACCTTCACGTTGTGCAACGGAATTATCTCCTCCCGAATCGGATACGTTCCACGTAGTTCGGACTGGTTCGGGAAACCCCACTGCTTGCTCAGCTCTTCGGGCAAAGGAGCGAGCTTCTGGTAAATCGAGTGCTGCCCCCAAGAACTCGCGTTGTTGAGCAGGTGCACGATGTAGCGTTTCTGATCCGGCTGCTGGCGGAATGTTGTGGTCAGGATCAGCGGGGCCTCGACCTCCATCGGCGGCTTGACGTCCCCTGCAGCCCAAAGGCAGGCGTTCGCGAGCATGCGGCGCATATATGTATCCGGGTAGAAGAACATACCCTTGTCCACCGACGCGGCAAAGTAGACTACCCGCCCCTTGCCGTACTCGGACGTGATGATCGCTGGATAGCTGTTGGCGCTGTTTGCCGGATTGTTGGTTTTGTAGGTTGAGATCACGTTGGCGCCATCAGCGGGCTTCACCTCGGCCGCGCTTGCGACAAGTGCGAGAGGCCCTTTCTCCGGCGGCCCTGCGGCGTCACCCCCGGCCCAGGCCGTGTTCTGCTTCGCGTAGATCTGAGGATCGTCCGTTATGGGATGTTTCCGATCCAGCCACAAATAGACGTTTTCGGTGCGCTGGCTGACGACGTCGGTTGTGAGATAGCTAGCCCTGAAGAGGTCGGCGAGGGCAAAATCCGGCCTGCGCTTGAAATCGGGGCCGTAGAGTGAGGTCTCGAAGCTTGCGACCAGTCCGCCGCCGTTTTTCACGAACCTCCGAATCACCTCGGCTGCGCGGTCCGACAGGCACGCCACGTTCGGCATCACCAGCACCCTGACGCCCATCAGATCGCCGTCTTCGATGTCGTATTCATTGAGTATACGAACCGGGAGGTGGCTCTCCTGAAGCGCGCGGAATGCGCCAAGAGTGTGCGAGAAATACAACGGAAGCGCGCCGCGTGCGTACAGGGTGCGCGTCTGCTCCGAGGCAAATATTCCGATGTAGGGCAGCGTCTTGCTCTTCACAAGCCACTTCTCGCGGGCTTTGATGTTCTGGCAGTGAATGCGGTGATATTCCTCGCGCTGAGCGGACTCCACAAACTCTGCATAGACACCCCACGGCACACATTCCAGCCCGCGAAGCTGGATCTCAACGGGCGAGGATACCCCGCTTATGCCGTGTTCCGACGGCTGAATCCACACCGTGGCGCCGCGCTCGCGCGTGATGTCTTGCATAAATGCGCACACAAACTGCTGGTAAAGCGGGTCCCCCGGTACATCCCAATACAGCTCTACCGACGACACGTCGACCGCGCTGCTGTAGGCCCCCGGATACTCCCCCATGTACATGTCATGTACATGTCAGGATAGTACCAGGTCCTGTTGCCCGAGTGATTGACAAAGACTACAGCCTCCGGGTTCGCGGAGCGTATTGCGCTGCGCATCTTGTCGGCGAACTCGACGAAGTTGCGCTCGTGCCAGTCCATATACAGCTTCGAGACGGGATCGCTGGCGACGTCGAAGTACATCGGGATATCCGGGCGGTCATTGATAGGCTTGGGGATCTCCTTGCCGCCGGAATACTCCCGGAAAGCCTTCTTGGTGGCCTCGTCGTATGTATGCAGGTGCACCGGCGCGTACCCATCGAACCAGTAACCGTCGACGCCGTACTCCTTTGTCACCCAGGCGAGCTGCTTCAGCAGCCACTCCCCATACCCCGAGCGTATGTTGGCGAAATTGGGGGTCGGGTCGGGTTTGCCGTTGTAGCGTATTCGGAGCCAGTCCGGGTGCGCATTGCGGAATCTTTCATCGCCGATTGGCCCCTGAACCGGCCCTATGTAGAAGATGGACTTCGCGCCGGCTTTGTGTGTGGTCTCGACGATCCGGCGCATATACTCGTCCGCAGCTTTGACCTCCTCCGGAGGGAACAGATCCGCGGTCGGGCCGACTTTCCACCAGGCCCCATTCGCGTTCACCGTCACCGCGTTGTAGCCGGATTTCAGGAACTCGTCGAGCATTCTCCAGCCGGCCGGCGGCAGGTGCCCGATCCGGATATGGGTCTGAAGCCATTCGGGAATCGGCCTTTCCGGCCTCAGCTCCATTACCGAGCGCGGCGGGAGGCCGGACAGGTCGATCTTAACCGGCGCCGCCTGCTGCTGCCCGGCGACGGCAGGGAACGAAGACATGGCCTGCGCAATCGTGATCGCAGCCAGGCACGTTAGCAAAGTGACGTCCGTGAAGTACCCACTCGTAGTCATATCAACACCGCCCAAGTTCGTAGGACTAATCCGATTATAACTCCTCGGCACGTGCAATGCAAGCGTCCATGTCCAGATTTGCGAACAATAACGCAGCATAACTCACAATGGAGCATCACCTGCCAGGCTGAGTGATACTGAGGAGCGGCCAAGTGTGCTCCGGCGCACAAGAAAGATGCCGTCTCCGAGCAAGCACAAAGATTCGCCTGACGCCGCAATCGTCTTCAATCGCCGGGCTGTTGCAACAGCCGCGTCTTCGACGATTCTTCCGCTTAGGCTAGGAGGGTCGAATCGCCGAAAACGTGGGGTTTGCGTTCTATCGCAACAACATGAATAGCGATCTCGTTCGCGGGGAGAGCGGTTCAGAACTCGTAGAAGCGCGCCAGCCGCCTGATCGCCTCGGCTGCCTGGATGCGGCCGAGCCTGGCCTGTTCGACAGCCTTCTTCATGATCTCGATGGAGCGGTCGTAGCCGCGGCGGTCAACCGGGTAGGGGATTCCGTCCTTTCCGCCGTGGGCGAACGAATAGGCCGCCGGGTCGCGACGGGACATAGGCGCGCCGTAAACCAGATCGCCGATCATAGCCAGTGCTCTGACGGTCTTCGGGCCGACTCCTTCAACACCTAGCAGCTCTTCGAAGTCCCGCGGCTGGCGTTCGTATGTCCTCAGAAGGATCTTGCTCAGATACGCCGGCGATATGTCGACGCACACAATTGCGTGGCGACCGGGCAAATCGAGCTCGCGCAAACGCTCAAGCTCGCGCACGGCTTTCTCGGGCCTATCCGAGGCGATCTCAGCCGAGATCGCACGGCTCGCATCGGCTTCGCGAGCGACCATGTTGAGCATATTGTTGCCGGCTCCGCCCTCGGACTCCACCGCCGCGTGCGGCTCCACCACGAAGCTTTCGAGGCCCAACGAAAGCCAATGATATCGCCGCGCCCAGCCGGAGGCCTCGTTCATCCCCTGCTGGACCACCGCCCAGTTGCCCTCACGGTCGAAAAAGAACGCGTGGTGGTAGATTTGATAGCCGTCCTGAACAGCCGAGGTGTCCACCTTGGCCGACATCCGGCTGGCATAGACGAGTCTCTCCGCGTCGATGCCGAGCGAGTGCCGGTCGGCGTTTGCCCGAATCTGGTCCGGGGTCTTTCGCGAGGCTGCGCCCTTTCCGCCGCAGACAAAAAGGCCGAGCTCGCCCTCGATTTCTTTCAAGCCCTCTTTGATTGCGCCAGTGGTGGTTGTTGTGAGCCCGGACGAATGCCAGTCAAACCCGAGAACGCACCCGAGCGCCTGGAACCAGTAGGGATCCGAAAGCTTCCTGAGGACTTCCTGTGGCCCGAACTCCACCACCAGCAGCGAGATGATCTCGCGCGCGAGCCTGGCCATTCGCCCGAAAAGCCACGCGGGCGCAGCCCCGGTGTGCAGCGGCAGCCTGGTAGTACCGGTTCTCATTTTTGCAGTTTCACGCGCGATTACTTTCCCTGGGCAGTTGCCAGGCGGGCGATGTTCGCCGATAGAGAGATCAGAAGTTCGGAAGCACGGCTCATTGAGTATGCAACCGACATCGGCCCCGGCGCGATGCTGAAGGCGGCCGTCATTCCCGCGTCATACATAGCCCGCAGATCGCCCGCACACGAACCGGCAGCCACAACTACCGGCACGCCCCCTGCAGAAGCACGCTTCAGCACTCCGCCGACAGCCTTGCCGAAGCTAGTCTGCTCGTCGAGCTTTCCCTCGCCGGTGATTACGAGATCAGCGCCTTCGAGGTGCCGGTCAAAGTCGATCGCGTCGAGCACGATATCGATACCGGAGCTAAGCCTTGCGTCCAGAAATGCCGCCAGCGCCGCGCCGAGCCCGCCTGCAGCACCCGCGCCGGGCAGATTCGCAGCATCCTTGCCAAGATCGCGCTTCACCACCTCCGCCCAGCGTGCCAGGCCCGCATCCAGGCGATCTACCATCTCGCGCGTAGCGCCCTTCTGCGGCCCGAATACGGCGGACGCCCCGGTCGGCCCCAGCAGCGGGTTGTTCACGTCGCAGGCAACCTCAACGCGCACGCCGTCCGGAAAATCGAACCCCGACATGTCTATCCGGTCAAGCTCGACAAGCGCGCCGCCGCCGGCAGGCAGCTCGTGCCCCTCCCTATCGAGAAATCTAGCCCCGAGGGCGGTCATTGCGCCCGACCCGGCGTCGTTGGTCGTACTCCCGCCGAT
>JBMFPI010000277.1:0-5002 GCA_049969195.1 Armatimonadota bacterium | reverse complement strand
CCCGCTCCCAACGCCTTCTCGGCAGGCGAGACGTTGTGGCTGAATGTCCACTTCAAAGGCTGAGCTTGAGGATGGTATCTAAGTGATACAAGCCTATCCCCGACTAGCTGCCACACTCGGTTTCCCTTAACGTACGCCGGCGATATCTGTTTAAACCTGCCTCCGCTCAAAACATTGCGAACGGCGCGGAGCACGGCAGTGATTTCTGCTTCGGTATTAGCCTCGGGCTTGCCGTCGTCGTTATCGTCCTTGATGACATCCTTGACCTTCTCGTAGGCTTCCGCAGTTTCGGACAAGAAAAGCGGATAGATGATGCCGCCAACCCGGTTGCCCCACCACACCGGCAGAAGGGCGTTTCCGGAGTAGATCTTCCCGTCCTTGAGGCGGAAATAGGCCGGCGTCCAAGAGCCGGTCTCGCCGTATTTCTTTGCTCCCTTGACCGTTGGAATGCCGAGCGCCTTGCCGGTCGTGGTGTCCACATAGCCGACAGCGGCCACGTTGTGCTCGGTGACGTGACACGTGACGCACGCGATCCTGGCCAGATGCGACTTGGGGATGGACTTGTGCGCGGGCCGCGACTTGGAGTCCGCTTTCATATGACAGCCTTCGCAAGAGAAACTCGGGTCGTCCAGTTCATCGTGCAGGATCACCTCGTTGGAGTTGCCCTTGCGAATCTGATGGTCGGGTTTGGAGGTGTGGCAGGTGACGCATCTCATCCCGGCGGCCGTGTGCACGTCGGACTGGCGCGAGTCATACCACACGTGACCCCGCTTCTTGACTTCGGCCTCTCCGTGGCACAGCAGGCAGTTCGCGTCATCCGAGCGGGATATCTTGATCTTCACACTGCCGTCGGGGTTGAACAGCGCCTTGTTGTAGGAGAGCCTGGGAGTTTGTCCATCTTTGACCGCGCCCTCAACGGTTCCAAAGCCCGCGCCGGCCGTGGCAGCCCATCTGAAGTTGGCCTTGGCCAGCTGGTCGTTTCTTGCCTGGCCGTTGTATCCGACCAGGTGACACATCAGACAGTCGGCCTCGACCACGCCGGACCTGTCCCAGGCTGCTTTGTAATAGTCGCCGTCCAGACTCTGCGCAAGTTGAGGGTTCCTGGATTGTCTGATATCGTATCTCTTTCCGTCGCGGTCTCGCTCCATAGGCCCGCCGCCGACGTGGCAGAAGCCGCACGCTTGTGAGTATTGGTACGGGGTCATGCCGATTTCCGCCGCGCTCTTGTTCTTTTTCTTGGTAACCCAGGCATAGGACATATGGATCTGGCGGCCAAACTGCCCCCGCGAGGACATCCATGGCCGGCCGATCTTCTTGCCGTAGTCGTCCGAAATCCCGTCTGCTCCGAGCTGAAAGTGATAGGCCCTGGTAATCTCGTCGTAGTCGTGGCAGACCCCACAGGTCTGACGCGGACTGTAGGGCTTCGGGTCGGCGGAGTTTGGGTCGATCGGGTTTCCGGCCTCATCCAGCAGTACCACCGCCGGGTGCGGCTGACGGTCCGAGGCCGCCATGCCCAGCAGCGCGGGAGCCGCCAATGTCGCGGCTATCATCGCCGCAGCCAGAAATCTAAATAGCAGCCTTGTTGCCATCGAATCCTCCTGCACCTCACTCTGATAATGTGACCGCGCACGGCCGCGAGCGCCCCATGATGTAGCCGATCGCTATGAATACGGGCAGCGTGAGCGCCAATCTCACCAGTGCGAACTTCCACCCCACGAACGTTACCTCGAAGCCGAGCATCGGCAGCTTCATCACCGAGAATGCGCCGAGATAGATGAAAACATATCTCGCCGCGCAGCCCTTTTTCGAAAGCGCCGCCGCTACTGGAAATGCGCCGTACAACGGCCCAGCCTGAAGCATCGCCAGCAGGATCATCCAGAGCACCGCTACAGGTCCCGCATTCTCACCGACGTGTCGCTCAACGATTTCTCTGGGTACCACACGTCGAACACGCCCACGAGCAGGAACATCATAGGCAGAACAGTGAGCATCTCCTTCAAGAAACCCAGATAGCTGTTTGCGGCCCGGTTGGCCAGATCGTTGTGTGCGAACCAGACTCCCCAGGCGCACAAGAGCAAGAAAACACCGGTCGCCCCAAGACCGATAGCGCTCCTGCGGTCGATCTTCACAGCAGCCTCCCCATTGCCAGCGCAATGACAACGGCTCCGACAAACGACAACCCGTTGCGCGTCAGCGCCGTTCGCCAGCCGAAGTATCTGGTTTCGACCGGAAGCGTCACAACCCCCACCATCAACAGCGTCGTGATAAAGCCTGCCACGAGTGCTACCGACGCGCCGTTTCTCAGCAGCACTCCCGCCAGAGGGAAAGCAATGAACCCGGGTATGAGCGCGAGCGAACCCACAGCCAACGCCGTCACGAAGTGTGCCGGGGTGTTGGCGGAGAGCCATTGTCTGAGCTGCGCCGGCGTCAGGACCGCTAAACAAATGCTGATCAGAACCAGCACGACCGACATCTCCGGGGCTATCTTCCAGAACGTCATCAGTCCCCGACGGATCGAGCGGGCTGCCTTGTGCCGATCAAGCACGAAGCAGGCGGCCAAAATGCATAGCCCGGCCAGATTGAATGCCAGCATCCTCAGCCCTCCTTCTCATCCGATCGCGTCCCCGCTGCACAATCGACATCGCTGCTCTGAGTTTGGGTGGCTTCCGGAGAAGCGCCGGGGCAAGTCGCCTTCTGGATCGCGGCGAACGCTCTTTTCTGTCTCGAGTTCGGGATAGCCTTCCGGCTCAGAAACTGCAGGTGCTCGACCACGGCAGGCAGAGCTGACGTCGGGAATCCGAGAACACCCTCATCAGGACCAATATCGGTGGCATCTCTGCACCCGTAGCATCCATAGCTGTAGTTCAGCCGCTGGTCCACGTAGGGAATAATCGTGGCGTCAACACAGGTCGCCTGAAGAATCGCGGTGGAAGCCCGAACGCGTTCTCCCCCGCGAGCGTGCAAGTATGCCAGCGCGATCCACATCAACTGCTCAACTCCGGCCTCCACCACGACGATGTCCGGGACTTGCTCGGCTTGATCGAGCGGAAAGAGATGCAGCGCCCTGACGGAACCGGGTTGGAGCACGGTCATTCCCTCGAACATCCTTGCTCCGACAGCCTCGTCAGAGACAATGCCGAAGCCCACGAGTCCCTTGCCGTTCTTTAGCTGGTCCGGAAGTGGCCGGAAGCCGAATGCCGCCGCGGCGGCGGGACAGGCAATTCCCTCGCCGTCGAGGAGCACGTTTCTGCCTCGGCGGGCCTTCATAAGAGCTTGGCAATACCTGTGCCTTTCAAGCCTCTCGGCATCTTCCGGCGCGCTGTCCTTCTTCGAAAGAAGCCTGACCCCAACTGGAGAGCACGAAAGGCCCAGCGTGGAGACTATCTGTTCCGCCAGGCTCCGTACATCTGTGACATCGAGCATCGTATGCCTCCGTGCGGGCTTCGCCTGGCCATTCGCTGCGCTGTGGGCCCTCGAGGCCGCCAATCACTCCTCGACTTCCAGTTTGCCCGATTCCTCGAGCTGCTTCTTGACCTTTGCCCATATGCCCTCGCGCTTGTAAATCTCACGTACTACCTGAGTGTCAGGGAAAGAGATCGCGTCGCCGAGGCACAGATTGGCGCAGGTCTGGCAACCGACTACGCACGAGTAGGGACGTGCGACTCTAGCGCCGTCCTTAGTCCACTTAAACACGCTCTGTCCGCAGTTCATGCACATCCCGCACTTGACGCACTTGTCGGGGTCTATGGTGGGAAACCAATCGACCTTTTCCCTCGGGTACCCTGTCAACCATGCCATTTGAATGCCCTCCTCGGCTTTCTTACACGAGCTACGCCGTGTAAATGAGATAGACTCCGCCCAGTATCACTAGCACGCCGCATACCGCCTTGACGACCACGGCTGACCGTGACTTCTCGTTCCAGTTGAGGTAGCGCTCGACGGCTTCCGTAGACGTGCCGGCAGCAACGATAACGGAGCAGTGTCCCACACCATACATCGTCAAGAGCGCGACTCCATAGACAAGGCTGGTTGCGGCAACTTTGAAGCTGATCATAAGCACGGGCATCATATAAGCGAACGTGCACGGCCCGAGCGCGATGCCGAAGATGAGTCCCAACACGAATGCCGCCGCGAAACCTTTTTTCTTGAACCCCGTCGCATTGGCACCGGTGAACGGCATCGGGATCACCCCGATAAGATGCAGCCCGACGATGAAGAACACGACGGCCACGACGTAGTTGCCTGTCCGGCCCAGATCACCCCATACACGGCCCATCGCCGCCGTGACCAGGCCCACAAGGGCAATTGTCACCAGGACTCCCAGGGCAAACAGTGCCGAAAGTCCGAATGCTCTCCGCAGGGTAAGCTTTCCCTGGTCGCTTATGAACCCGACAATGAGCGGGATGCTCGCCAGGTGGCACGGGCTCAGCAGAATGCTCAGGATACCCCAGACGAAGGCCGACCCGAGCGCTATCAGGGCCGAACCTTCCAGCGCCCTGGTCAGGCTGGTCCACACTTGCTCCAAATCAGTTAACCCTCATTTCCGCGAGTCTCGTGGTTATCCGGTGGTCGCGACGAAGTTCAGAGCTCCTTCCGATAGAGCGCATACCCGGCGTCTTCGGCGATTCGAAACTAATGAAATGAGCGAAAGAATCGCCGGAAACACGTGTCTCGCAACAGTCTGCTATCTAGAATCGTGACGGCGTCGGCTCGATCGCCTGCGCCTGGTGCCGCACTCCTCACGAACGGCTACGCTATCATCTTCTTGATTTCGTCCGTGCTGGGGACCTTTCCGGCTACCTTTACCTCGCCGTCGACGGCCAGAGCAGGAGTCAACATCACGCCGAACTTCATGATCTCCTTGACGTCGGTTATTTTTTCTATCTCGAACTCAATGCCGAGGTCTTTCGCGGCTTGCTCGGTGAGTTCCGCGAGCTTCTTGCACTTCGGGCAACCTGTGCCCAGTATCTGCAGTTTTTTCAATTCTCCACACTCCTTTCAG
>JBMFPI010000276.1:0-5014 GCA_049969195.1 Armatimonadota bacterium | reverse complement strand
CGGCGCTCGCCCTAAGCCCGCTTATCCAAACGGTCGCCCCGTCTGCCCGGGCCTTGACGACATCCAGAGGCAGCCTGGGCTGGACTGTGATCTGTTCGGACCTGTCGACTCGCCCGATAGTGTCCTGGGCCTGGACCGCAAAACTGCCTGGAGCGGTGGCTGTTACCAGTCCGTCGGCGGTAATCTGCGCAATCGTGCCTGGCGGGGCGACGGATCCGTCCGGGTACTTCTCCTGAATGATTGCCCAGGCGACAGGCGGGCTTCCTCCGAAGGCCTTGAACCACTTCCTGGCACCTTGAGCCATGCTCACCGAATCCGGCGCAACCCTCAAGAAACCGGGATCGGCCGCACCGACGTAGACGTCGTCAACGTATAAAGACGATCCGTTCCCGATCTCCTCGAACTTGATCGCCTGCAGCCCGGCGGACGCGCCCGAATGCATAAAACTTGCCCCTGACAGCTTGAGTGCTCCGTTCACAAATACCTGATAGCGGTTGATATTGTAGTCCAACCTGACGTGGATTCGGAACCACGCGTTGCTCGTGTAGCTTCCTATGCTCGTCCAGACGGGGCTTCCCAGCTCGTCAGTGTCGTAGGCCTGTATCTGACCGCCGCTCAGTCTTATTGCTGATGCGATGTTCGCACAGGCCGCCGTGCCGGAGTAAACGTAGGCCGTCGAGCCCGTCGAGGAGCATTTCACCCAGCATTCAAACCACTGCACGCCGGAGGCCGGAAACGCCGACACATTGCGGTACGCACTCCCTCCGCTGAAACGTGCACATTGCCCGCCCCCGCGCCCTCCTGATGCAACCGTTCCCGAGCCGACCCAACCGCACTGCCCGGCGATATCTCCGGGTGCATATGGCGGATTCTCGAAGTCGCTTTCAAACAGCACCGTCGCACCTTGCTGGCGGGCCTTGTCCAGCACCATAAGGCAGTTCGCGATCCGGCGGTCGGATCCGTCGGAAGGGCTGTTCACTGTCGTGCCGTTTATCACCATTGTTGTCGACCCGCCGCCGTCGAAAGAAAGTCCGTTGTATCCGCCGAATTCCTTGAGCAGGTCGCCGAGCTGGTTCGCCGTTACGCCAATACTGAAACCGGGCTGTCTGCCATCGACGGTCGCCAGGATGAGACGTCGGTAGTCCGAACTGAGCGCAGCCCCAGTCCGCGGCTGTCTCGAGGTTTGGTCGGGTATGTCAGGCTCCGGTTCCCATCCGACCACGCCATTCCTGATGATTCTCGGCCCGCCGGCTGTCACGTTCCACCACCACGACAGCGGCGACATATACACGTTAATCAGACCGTAAGAATTGTCTGCGGGAAAAGCAAGCGCGCTGCGCTCGGCAACTATCGGCGAACTGCGACCCGGCGGCAGCATCAGCAGGCCGTCGGTCATGTTGTGGCCCTGCGGAATGTGGCGGTAATCACCTGCGCCGGTCACAACGGAGGAAAAGTAATCGCAGTTGATTCCGGCTACGGCGTCGTATCGCCGGCAGATCGATCTCACTGTCTCGCCGTCGTCGGGCTTGTCATTGTCGTTTTTGAGCCCGGCCCGTATTTTCACCCTGGGATTGGTGAGATCGATTATAAGGACGTGAATGTTGAGGGGATCTGCCGTTGTTCGATGCAAATGTTGCACACCCGGGATAAGCGTCTCCCAGGTGTCCCCGGCGCGGCACGGCAGCGCCGCGACCAGCGCCGCGGCAAAGAATACCTGTGCCGACAGAAACCTTCGCATACCGATCCCCTCTTATTCTTAAGATACCATGCGGACCCCGAAATATCAAGAGGCATACACGTGACGGCTATTGCGATACGACACAAATCCAGCATTTTCGGCGATTCGACGCTACTCAGCTAAGGGCAGAAATGCCGAAAACGCACTTATCACGACGACCTCCACTTGAGCTCGTTGCGATAGAACTCAAACCCGGCGTTGTCAGCGTATCGGTTCAGTCTCGCAGGCGCAAACGGCCACGACCCGTCATCCTGAACTCGATTCAGGATCCATCCCTGCGGCGCACGGATCCTGAAACAAGTTCAACACGCCGTGATTCCCGCATCACACAACACGTGTCTGTAGCAACAGCCTGATTGATGGCTGTTGCGCGCAGGAGCCGCGCCCTTGGACCGAGGCGCGGCTCCTGCGAAGGACATCCAATCGTACGTCTAACGTCTTCGGCGCACGAAGGCCAGAGCCGGCAGTCCGGCCAGCAGAGCAAAAAGACCGCTGGGCTCAGGAATCAGAGTGATTCTGATCGCACTCCAGGAGTGCGTTATAGACCACGGAAAGTCCCACTTGGCATAGAGCCAGGAGGTCTCTTTGAGCCACATGTAGATGCCGTTTGCTCCGGCGTTGTAGTCCGGTCCCTCCGGCGTATGCGGCCCGGGTCCTGTAGCCTTCCAGTCTCCCGGCGTGCCGCCCTCGGCTCCAATGTACTGGTGGTTGGTTCCCCAGGCACCTGCCCACGGGATACCCGGCTCCATCGGATAGCTCTCACCGCCGGACCCGTTGAACTGCGACTCGATCGGCTGCCAGTCGGCCGCGCCCTGAGTCGGTCGGAAGAACTCGATGGAATAGAGGTACGTCCCCACAGGCACGCCCGATCCTTCCAGTGACCAATACACCCGGCGGACACCGTCTATGCCTGAGCCTTCCCAGGCGGAGGTTCCTCCATAGCCGGCCCCGGGGTACTCGGTCCATCCGCCGCCGTCGCGATGGTGGATGGGAAGGATCCAGCTTGCCGCGTTCGCCGCGGCGCCGGCTGCGAACAGCACGGCTACGGCTACAAACAGAGCCTTCTTCATTGTTTCTCCCCTCCTTTCGTCGTAGCATTTTCGCAGACCCCTGCTCTGGCAGGCGTCTACCCGACGCGGACTTCTCTGGTCCGCACGAACTACTCGCTCCAAGTTACCCCGGTGTTTACGAAATGTCAATCAGTACAAATACCGGTTTTCTGCTGTTCAAACAGACTCCTCTCAATCATCGCGACGGCTCTCACCCTCGGGCTACCCCAAGGCTGATTCGGCGTCTCCAAGGAGCATACCGCAGGCCCCGGAACACGTATGAAATACCGCCGCGATAGGCGCCTTTTCTCGGCGACTCTCCCTCTCAGTTGAGGTGCAACCTATCGTCGAAAAAGCCTGGTATGCGTTCTATCGCAACAGCCCCTGACAAATACGCGTCGCACAACTCCCTTTCCGAACACCTGCTCCTACTATCTGATCACGGCGCCGCCCGGATAATCCTCAGATCCCCCGCGCCGCGAATCCAAACACTTCGCTCCGGACTGGTCACGCCGGGCACGAGCACTTCTCGGCCCACTACCCCCACAACCGACACATAATCGCCATCCTTCACGCTGGGAACCGGATCGACACCCGATATGATGTTGTCGTAGTAGCACTTGACGGGTCCGCCTGGTGAGCCGTCGGTGATCAGGAAGTAACGTCTCCAGTCGCCTCTGCGTTCTTGGCCGCGCACAGTCGGTGGACTCGAACCTGGAACGTTCACGACCCTTCCCCAGACCTTGACGAGCTTGCCGTCAAGCGCTGGGTCGCCCAGGCTTCTCAGGGCTGTCCCCAGTGCCCTCGGCTGGCCTGCAGACGTTGCCGCACGGCTGATTTCTATTGCGTCGAGATAACGCATCCCGGCCTCGTTGGTGCGCATGATGCCCTTGACGGAAATACGTTCGGCCTCATTCGTCGCAGGCCAGACGGCGGCCACGTAGCTTGTCGATACCCAGAGTGAGCCCGACCGGTCGTCTTCCTCGATGGAGAGGTAGCCGGGGAACGGGCTCTTTGCAAAACAGCCCATAACTACCTTGCCAGTCAGCGTGACCCACGTGTCATCGGGCAGGGCGTTCGCCTCCGATATAAGGCTGCAGTCGATCGGTGTCTCGATTATTCCGAAGTCCACGTGATCGAACCAGTATGTTTCATAGCTCCACCACTTGCTGCCGAGGATGATCGTGTCCATCGGCGCACCGCCCCCCGGGGGGATGCCCGTCATCCTGTTGCCGTTGTAGACGAGCTTGTCGTCGATCAGGAACTGCACATCGCCGGGCGTACCCGTATAGCCGTTCACCAGGATGGTGTACTTTCTCCAACCCTGGCGGCGAGGAACCAGGGGCCTGCCCGAGGTCCCGTCCAGGACCTTGTAGCCGTCGGTGGCGGTGTAGACGCAGCAGTTGTAAAAATAGGCCGGCTTGACGGGCACGGCGCGCAGTCCTTGCTCGCCCATAACGCCGACCATAAACGAGTCTCCGACGGTGGTGGTATCAAGAAGCGTGATGAAACCGTTAGGCCATCCTTCATGCTGTACCGGCGGATAGGGAATATCATTATCTTCGAACATCCAGCACTTGAGGTAGAAGTTATTCTCGAAAGACGCGCCAAGGTTGTGCTGGCTGTTGTAGGTGACGCGGTAGTTCACCCACTCGCGGGCCGAGTTGATGCCCGGGGTGCGAAGATGGCTGTCATCTCCCTTAAGCTCTTCGTGTCCCTGAGCACCACCCCAGCCCGACGGCCCTTTGATCCACCAGTTTCCATTGATCGACGGTTCAAAGCCGTCCCAGAACAATGTCTCGGCAACCGTTACAGGCGATGCAGCCAACGTCACACTAATCACCACGGCCGCCGCCAACAATACTTTGAGTATCTTGTTCATCGGTCAACTCCTCTTTCCTCTGAATCGTATGGGTCTTGCGTACTCGCTATTCCGACTACTCCGAAACCACGACGATGTCGTTCGCGTCTCTGGGATATACGACTCGGACAACGGTCGTCAGGTCGATAGGGTTCTTTTCCGCCGTGCAGGTGCCCGTAACCACTACGTAGCTTCCGTCCGACGGGCAACCCATCCAAAACGGGTCGGTGACCAGTAGCGCCCGACAGTCAACGCGCACGCCAACAGCGCTCGTAGGCGAGTTCCACTCGGGCTTGCCTGCCGGCAGACCCTGGCCGTCGTCCACGTAGAAATACGACGGAAGACCGAACCCGCTGTACGAGTGGT
>JBMFPI010000275.1:0-5027 GCA_049969195.1 Armatimonadota bacterium | reverse complement strand
CCACGCACTCAGCAATGGAGACAGTATGAACCAGCAGCAAACACCTCGCAAGGTGCGGATGGTTTGACGGTTACCGAGCAAGCCCCTTGAGAAGTTCGTTGATTTCCGCGTCGCTCATGTGTTCTTTGCCGGCTGGTCCGATCTCAAGCGCCTGCTTGTTCTCCAGCACAAGCCTGACATTGCCGAGCGCTGAGTACTGGGCCAGCTTCGGGTAAGCCCTGAGGAGCCTGAAATGCGCCTCGGAGAACTGCTTTATTCGCACAAGGTTCTGGTTCTCCCGTAGCGTGGCGTCCTCCCAGAAGTCGCCCCTCTGGTAGAACGTGCGCCGTGCGACGTTCTGGACGTTGGCCATCACTACCAGCCGGTCGTCCTTGTCATAGTAGTAGCCGCCCAGGCGCTGGTTCGCATTACCCCTGCCCATCACAGCAAGAGGAGCGGCGCCCGGGCTGTAAGCTGACCTACCGAATCCGGCGTAGTATTTCGCTGACGCCTGGGCCTGCGGCAGCAAGGCCTGTTTCTTCAGGTCTTGCGTGTTCGCACTCTGCGCAACGCCATAAGTGCCTGTCTGGACACCGCTCGCCTTGTCCACCGCCATTTTGACCCGTTCCAGCTCCGCAGGCAGCGGCGCTCGCTCGTCGGCCAAGAACGAGGTGAACTCAGTAGGAATCCCAAACTCCTTCGACAGCCGTACCACCTCATCGACGAGCTCCTTGCTGTTGTGCAGCCTGATCTCGTCCAGCAGATAGCCGATCTTGCGCGCCGCCCAGAGCTGGGGTATGAACTCGTTCGACTCCTCTTCCTCGGGCAGATTTGCGTCGAGAGTGAACGTCTTGCGCGACCCATCCACAGAGCCGCTTAACTCGACGCGAACTTTTCCGGACCCCTCATATCTACCGAACACGAGCAACTGCGACCCGCGGAATATATCCGGTAGGTCGGCGGAAGGATAGGAATCGAATGTCTTCACTCCCGATATGCTCAGCTTCACGTCCGCGAGCAGCGGGTCGCTGACTTTGGCGAAGAACGAACTGACCTTCGCTTCAATGTCTTCCTTTGGCCGAACGTAGTCGGTGTCGCCTTTGCTCTGTTGAGCAAGCTTGTCGAGCAGGTGGGCGTTTACGTCGTACCCTACCCCGAAAGCAAATATCTTGACCTTGTTCTTGTTTTCCGAGTTCGCGTTCTCGATAATTTTGTCGACGCTCGTGACCCCGACGGTGGGCAGTCCGTCGGTAAGAAACACGATGTAATTCCGGCTCTCACCATAGTTCTGGAACTGGGCCAGTGCTCGTGTGAGTGCCTCGTTTATGTTGGTTCCACCTGTCGCATCAAGGTCGTCGATCGCTGCGAGAGCCTTTTTTCTTCGATCCGGCGTCGGCTTCTCAAGTTCGGCGAACAACACGTCCGGAGACTCGTTGAAGGTGATCAGGTTGAACCTGTCCTGGTCGTGCAAAGTATTCAAGCAGAACCTGAGCGCCTGCTTGGCCTGCTCAATCTTCTCGCCGGCCATACTGCCGGTGCGGTCGAGCACGAATACCACGTTCTTGGGTAGTATCTTCGACCTGTCCACTTCGATCCTGGGGCTTGCGAGGAGTGCGTAGAAGCCCTTCTCACCTTTGGTACGGTGCGCAAAAAGGTCGATCCCAAGGTCTTCCGAACCCATCGAGTAATACAACACCAGATCAGTATCGGGCTTGATATCCCTAGCCTCCCAGGTCACCACGGCAGTATGGTCATCCTCGCGGTCGATTCTGATTGTGTGGGTCGGGGAATAGATGTTGGTGACAGGCCGCCTGGATTTGATCTTGATCCTGACGCGGCAGTCCTCGAGTGGTTTGGCTGAGAAGCGCTCGGTCGAAAGGGGATATGTGTAAGAATAGGTGCTGCCGGATTTCCTGGCGACCTCGGCGTAGTTGAGCCTGATCCTTTTCTCACCGTGGGCGGGGACAGGATAGACGCTCGCGCGGAACGTGTTGCGGTCGATGTACTCCAGCAGCGCCGGGTCCCTGCGCTGGCGCACGATGGATTCGTAGATGCTGCGCGCCTCGCTCTTGGAGAGAATCTTGCCCACGATCTCTTCCTCCCCGGCATACATCGAGAACCTAGTTATTGCGGAGCCCTCCGGCAACGGAAAGATGTAGATGCCTTCGCGGTCGACGGCGGAATCGTTCCGGAATATCTGGTCAACTCTGGTCGTGCAAAGCTGGTCCTCGATTGTGACGTCAACGTGGTGGTATCTGACGGTGAAGAGCTGATCGGGGACCACTATCACAGAGCGAGGCCTCTCGACTGGAAAGAGCATCCCGTCAGCCAGAACCCCGCTAGATATGCCGACAACTACCACAAGAGCGGGCATGAGAACCCGAATCCGAATCATCGCGTGAACCCCCTTTGGCCAGGAATCCGGAAGCCTGCGCGGTCATCCCCAAGTGAGCACGAGTGGAATCAGCTACACCCGAAATGCGCCCCGGTGCTGATTCCCATACTCCTCCGGAAGACGACCTCGTACGTGTCGCGCCGAGGTATTAGACCCACTCCGGGCTATAGGGCTTCACTACCGGGTTGGCCACGAAGCGGCTGCCTACTTCGTGCTGGCTGCCGTGGCGGGGCCGGAGGTCGGCCGATCGGGCCTGAAGAGAGATTCAAGGTGGGCACAGCTCTTGCTTTTGGGCAGCACGATCACCGGGGTGCCTACTGCGACCTCGGCGTAGAGCTTCTCGGCATCCCTCGGATGCAGCCTGATGCAGCCGTGAGAAGCGGGGCGGCCAAGGCGGCGGATTACAGTGGTAGCATGAAGTGCGTAGCCGGCGTGGAAAAACATGCTGTGGGGCATCCACACCTCCCACTTCTTGCTCCAGTGCTTTTTCTGTTTGAGGTAGATCCTGTAGCTGCCTGCCTTGAGGTCGTACCCGGGCAGGGCGGTGGAACACGTGAAAACGTTCCTGAGTTTGCCGCCTGAGAAGTGAAAGACTTTCTGGTCTGCCTTGCTGACCACGATCCCAGTCGGCGGGACGAAGCTCACGGGCACGACGCTCTCGGCGTAAAGGTACCCGTCTCTGAACGCCTTGACTTTGACCCACCCGGCCAGCGGCAGATCATCCGGCTTGAGCGTGTACTCGGAGTCGACGAGCTTCGACGCGATCTCGCGGTCGAACATCTTTCCGTCCCGGGAGAAGACCACCGAGTAGTCTACGCCGTCGCCGAGCAGGCTCTCCCATACAATCCGGACCTCCTTCGCTCCTGACAGGTCCTGGCCCAGCCGTGGAGACGTGATCGAGAGCAGCCCGTAGTTGCTGGCTTCGCCGTTGGCGGACGAAGTGTCGGGGGTGGGTGCTGCCGTCTGCGCGCACGCGGCAGACCAGCAGAGGCCGAGGACGACGGTCAGAGCTGTGACTCCACGGAACATACTGGGCGAGTCTCGATCTGGTAGATGCGTTCCTCACCAATAGGAACGCACCCTCTGTAAGTGCGGTTTACCGTTAGATAGATCGGCAGCGGGGGCCCTCGGCTTTACCTCGCCCGGGATACTACTTGTTGGCGCGGGCAGCGAGTCGCCGATGCACCAGGCGAACTACACGCAGCGTCCGGCCTCGCAGTGACGCGAGACCAATGATGAAGCTGCGAATAGTGTGCTCAGCCAGGCCTACTTCGCGTTACCCGGCGCGCCCTCCTGGCCCGGCCTACCCACGCCCGGCTTGTCAGGGGTAGACTGGGGGAACAGATTGCGCAGGCGCGCGGCCCAAATCCTGGCCAGTTTCATGGGGGTTGTGCCGTTCGCCTTGGCGTCGCCAGGGGTGACCGTCATGAAGAACACGTCTTCAGCGTAGATGTTGGCACACTCGCCGAACTTCCTGACACTGAACGTGGAGTACTCCTTGCCGCCCTTCAGCAGGTTGTTCGCCCGCTGTTGCAGCGCGGCGACTCGTTCATCGATCGTGTAGCCTCCCGCGGCGCATCGTATTCTGAGCAGAAGGAAGTCGCCGAGCCTGACTTCCCGAACGTCCTCCGACCGTGCGATTGAGCAGGCGAGCACGGTCAGAAGAATGATAACAGCCGCCATCGTGATGTTCTTTCTCATCTCAGTCTTCCTCCATTCCGCATTCTGCTGCGGCTCTGCAGCAGCCCCTGGATATTACCCCGAAAAGAAGCTCGTCAAACCTGCCCTGCGCAACTGAGCTCGTTCCGTACAAGCAAACGGCGCGGGTGACCTGCTTAGTCGAACCCGCGCCGCGCAATGCCTTGGCTTGGTCCTCTGGCCCCTATTCTGCTCTCCGAGTACAATCCGGGGCCGGGCCACGCATTATTCACGAGGATCGTAGATAATGCGCGCTAGTCTACCAGGACCTCATCCCCGTCCCGTAGCCGCCGTAGCCCGGATAGCCACCGTAGGCCGGATAATTGCCGTACCCGCCGAATGTTCTGATCCCGTAGCTGCCGTAGCCGGGATAGCCGCCGTAACCGCCATAGCTCGGGTACCCGCCATATCCGCCGTAACCGTAGCTACGATACCGCCCATACGAGCCATAGCCCGGGTAGCCACCGTAGTAGGAGCCGTATCCGCCATAGCCCGGGTAGCCGTAGCCACCCAGCCCGGTTCCGTAGATACCGAGTCCGCCGTACTCACGGCCGCTGCCACCAAGCATCGCAAGCATCTCGCTGGCGCCCGTGTGGAACAGCGGAATCTTCTCAATGACAACCTCCCGCTCGGTAGGCTGGTCTATCACACCGGCGCTCAGGTCGGTAAACGGCTGTGTGCCGCCGGCACCCGCGCCCCCGACGGTGAGCGGCGTTTCGGGCTTCTTGCTGATGATGTAGATCTCACGACCGGCACTGTTGTCCACACGGAATACGAGCCCGGCGGTCTTCGTCAGGTTGCGCAGAGCCGTGTCGAACGGGACGTCCTTGAAGGAAACCGCAGGCACTGTCCCGGAGACGTTCGAATCGATTGAGAAGTTCTTGCCAGAATTCCTGAACAGCGCTTCGATTGCGGCCCTCACGTCCACGTCTTTCAGCTCCAGGTTGACCGTGGG
>JBMFPI010000274.1:0-5046 GCA_049969195.1 Armatimonadota bacterium | reverse complement strand
GATCCTTACATACCAAAACCGAAACTGGGATGCCGCCTACCGGCCAAAGCAATTTACACACAAGACTTGACGCTACCCGCCCGCTGTGTATCAGCTCAGTCTCGCAGGGGCAAAATACCAGGCGACCTCCTCGCCTGACTACGGCGGGGTTCGTCAACAAAAGGCATCCGGGGACGAGGTGGTCCCCGTCCCTGAGTGCGCGCCGTGTCGGCGGAATTTTTTTCGGTAGAACATAAGCGCCAGCGTTTTTGGCGATTCGACGCTCCTCAAGTAAGCTGGAGAATCGCCGAGAACACGCCTCGCGGAACAGCCCGGTGCATACTGATGGGGCATCCTAAGTACGGACGAACCGCAGCGGCTGTCTGATCTCTCGCGGGGTTATTCCGGCTGGCGAAGGTAAACGTTGCTCGTGCGTGTAACTGTGAGTTGTTCGGAAGATCTGCTGCCTCCCGGAGGCTGCCGGCCGAGGGTGCTCGCCGATCCAGCCGAACATGCATCGGCAGCCAGGCTGAAAGGGATGTGGCTGGGGATGTGGAGACCGCGGCCTCACGCAGCCTCCGTTCGGAAGGGGCGGCAGGAAAGGGGGATGCGCAGGTGTCGGCTCGCACCGTGTCCAGGCGTTACGGCGCAAAAACCAGGACCATCGATCTTTCGCGTCATTTCAGCTTTCCCCGCGGTGCTCCCAGGGACCGATGGTGGCGTGAGCTCGCCGAACGAGTGCGTAAACTTCCCTCAGGCGAACAGAGGCCATGGGGCATTCCATTTTCAATGGCTCCCGAAAAAGGCCCACGCGCCGTTCTGGCTGCGAAGGGCAGGCCCGAGGTCGTGATTGAGCTGGGTGCCCCTGCAGACTACCTTTGCCTGCTGCACCAGTGGTATCAGCTTCCGCAGGACATCAGGACCGAATACCCTACGGAAGGCCTCGTGGTTGCCGAGTATCGGCTGGAATATGACGACGGCACCTGCCACGTCCAGCCGGTGCGCGGTCGGTTCGAAGTCGCGATGGTTGAAAGCCCCGGGCCGATATGGCTTGCGCAACCCTTCTACATGATGCGCGCGGTCGATCCGGTCAAACCTCCTGAGGGCTACCATTGGGGGTGGGCGCAATATGGGGTGGACACCCAGCACGGCGAGCCGCCGTTGTATGCTTTGCCCAATCCGAACCCGAAGAAGCGGATTCGGTCGCTTCGAATCAGGGGGCTGCTCGACTCACCGCTTCTCATATTCGGGCTGACGCTCTACAGGGGCCCGTCGCATCCTTTGCAGCATCTGCCGCGCCGCGCGTATCGGATCAATACCCCCGAAGGCCCTGCGAAGGTAGCGAAGGCGGAGGTTGATCTCGGAGGCATCATCCGGATCCAGCGCACTCTCGGTCCGCGCGGGAGAGACTGGCTGGCCTCGCCCTATGCCGGCCTGATAGATGCCGAGCCAGAATGGGGCGCCGAAGACCTTCTGGAAATCCACGGCGCGCCGGACGCCACCGTATCCGTCAGGCTCGACGGCCGAAAGAGACCGCTTAAGTTCTCGCTAGGCGAAGCATTCAACGGGGGCAGGAGCGAATCGGGCGGAGCCAGGCTCGAGGTGCTGGGAAAGCGCCGCCAGTGGATGAAAGTGCGTGTTGTCGATGCCTCTACCGGCGAGCCTACCGCGGTGCGGATACATTTTTCCGGCCCGCGCGGCGAGTACATCGCCCCATACGGCCACCACGAGCAGATCAATGCCAACTGGTTCGAGGACTATGGTGCGGATGTGTTGGTCGGGAATCGGAGCTATGCCTATGTAAACGGCGAGTTTGTGACGGATATGCCCGTGGGGGATATCTATGCCGAGATTTACAAAGGATTCGAATACCAGCCCGTGCGCACGAAAGTCACGGTCAGGCCCGGTCAGGACGTGCTGGAGCTGCGGATAGATCGGTGGAAGAACTTGCGAGCCGAAGGCTGGGTGACGGCCGACACTCACGTCCATTTCATAAGCCCTCACACTGCGTGGCTGGAGGCGCAGGCTGAGGGAGTGAACGTAGTGAACCTCTTGGCCTCGCAGTGGGGGCGCCTTTTCACCAACGTCGGCGACATAACTGGCCGCGTAGGAATCAACGAGAACGATACTATCGTATACGTGGGCACCGAGAACCGCAATCACATGCTCGGGCACATGTCGATGCTCGGCACGCAGGGATTGCCCGTATATCCTATGTGCTGCGGGGGTCCGAGCGAGGCCGCCATCGGCGACCCAGACTTTATGACACTGGCGGAATGGGCTGCCGAGAATAGGCGAAAGGGAGGGCTTGTCGTGCGGCCCCACTTTCCCGGCTGCGGCCACACCGAGGATCCCGTGCCCATTCTCAAGGGGTTGGTGGACGCGCTTGAGATCCGCCTGGACGATTTTGCTATACAGGAATGGTATCGTTACCTAAACTGCGGGTATCGTGTGGCAGTAGTGGGCGGAACGGATAAAATGGGTGCCTACTGCGCCCTCGGCTGGCTGCGAACCTACGCCAAACTCGACACCAACGAGCCCTTCACATATGACAACTGGGCCGATGCCGTCCGCGCCGGCCGCACTATCTCGACCAACGGCCCGTTGATCGACATCAAAGTGGACGGCAAATCGATAGGAGAGTCGATCGAAATGCCGGAGGGCGGCGGGACGGTAGAAGTTCACGCGACCGCAGAGTGCTTCAGCCCTCTGGGCAAACTCCAGGTTATTGTCAACGGCCAGATAGCCGCGGAAGAAGCGGCGCCAAACGGCTCACGATCCCTGCGTGTCAAGCAGAAGATCAGGATAACCAATAGCGGCTGGATTGCAGCCCGGTGCGCTGCAAGGCCTGGCCTGCCAGGGGCCTACTTGGCGGCGCATACATCGCCGATATACGTAAAGTGCGGCGACACGCGGGCGTTTGACGGCCCCGCGGCCGAGCATATGCTCGCGCTCGTCGAGGGCGGAATCGAATATCTCAACACAATCGCGACCGTCTTCGACGAATCGTCCCGAAAACGAATGGTCAAGCTCTTTAAGGAAGCACGAGAGGAACTCAGGGGTCGATTGATAGTTGAGGCCAGGCACACGCACCATCACGGCGACGGTCCCTACCACACGCATGGTCACGGAGCCGTGCCCGATCATACGCACTAGTGCCGGCTTGACCACGTTCGCCTGTTCTTCAACTGGTCGGAAGAATCGCCGAAGACGCGCCTATCGCGACGGTCTGAATATTGCTCATCAGCTATGCAAATCGCTGGGGGTTGACTGGTTTATGAGACTTTACCTCTTGCTCGCAGTTCTCTTGCTTGCAGCCGGTCCGTCGGCTCTACCCGCCGGGAAACCGGTTACGTTGGACACGCGAATCTTCGACGCTCACTGGATCTGGCTGAAGGGTTACGAGGAAGCCGAGAACGCCACGGTCTATTTCCGAAAAACCTTCAGCCTGGCTGGTCCGCCCAGGCTGGCGAGCCTCGAGATCGCAGCCGACGACGAGTGCAAGGTCTGGCTGAACGGCAGCCTGGTCGGCACGACGACCGCGGGCGGCGAGCAATCGCGGCGCATTGTTGAACGTTTCGACGCTGCGCAGTTCCTCAAGCGCGGCGAGAACCTGATCGCGATTCAGGCCGTCAATCGCACGGGCAAGGCAGCCGTAATCGCCGCGCTCGCAATCGACCCGGGCGACGGGCAGATCGTGCGCGTGTGGACCGATGGTTCCTGGGAGGCGGCCTCGAACCCGGGTGAGCAATGGGAAAAAGACTCCTCGGCCCGGGGAGACTGGCAGCCCTGCCTGGACTATGGTCGCGCCGAGACGACCGGGCCGTGGTTCGCGCCCAGGCGACCCTCGGATCTGGCGGCGCTGATCGAGAAGTCGAGAGTGCCACTTGAGCGCAAGATGGTATCGCCGGCCTCGGTCAAGTTGGAGCCCGAGACGGACGCGGCTGTTACTGGTTTTCAAGCGACTGGCGTCAAGGCCGGGCAAATGCAGATCAAGCCGGCGGGTGCGGGCGGCAGGGTAGTCGTTACGGCGGATTTCGGCGAAGAAATAGTCGGTTATCCCACCATCATCGGCTACACATACGGCCCGATCAAGATCTCCCTCGCCTGCGGCGAGTACGAGGCGGAATGCCTGAACCCGTACCAGGCCGTCCTCACGAGCGAACTGGGTATGGGTGCGCTGAGGTGGTCCGCACCGGAACGCAGGGCGTTCAGATTCGCCCGCTTCACCATCGAGGCGACACGACTCGTCAGAATCGAGCGGATTCAGGCTCAAACCGTCGGCCGGCGCGTGGACGAAACCGGCAGTTTCGAGTGCTCGGACGACGTTCTCAACAAGATCTATCAGACGAGCGCGCGTACACTGCGTCTATGCATGCACGAATTCTACGAAGACGGGCCCAAACGCGACCGACTGCTCTGGATCGGCGACTTAAGGGTTGAAGCGCTAGCGAACTACTATCTCTTCGGCGACGTGGGCCTTGCACGGCGGTGCCTCTTGCAGATGGCCGACCTGCAGTTGCACGACGGTATGATCCCGGGCGTCGGGCCGGACCCCAGCAGCACCTACCTGCCCGATTATTGCGCCTGGTACGTCGTTGCGTTGGCGGATTATTTCCGCCACACCGGCGAGCTGTCTACATTGAAAGTGCTCTATCCCCGCATTCGGAAGCTGATGGCGTGGTTCAGGGCCAACACCGACGAGGGCGGAATGTTTATAAAAGCTGACCGGCCGGGCTGGTGGATCTTCGTCGATTGGGATGACTCGATGGAGAAAAAAGATCGCGTGACGGCGATGCAGGCACTCTACTACTGGGCCCTGAGCGATGCGGCGGAGATCGCGCGAGCGGTGGGCAACAAGCGCGACGCAGAAGACTACCTCGCGCGCGCGGCCAAGCTGAAGCAGTCTGTCAACACGCTGTTGTGGAGTGAGGACAAGCGCGCCTATGTAGACTGTTTGACTGACGACGGCCCGAGTGACAGGGTTCACCGGCAGCCGAATGCTCTTGCTCTACTGTCCGGCCTGGCCGAGGGCAAGATGATCCCGGAGATTGCGGCCGTTTTGAC
>JBMFPI010000273.1:0-5047 GCA_049969195.1 Armatimonadota bacterium | reverse complement strand
GTAGAAAGCGTGGCGCCGGGGTACTTGGTCGTTGACTCTATCCAGACGATGTATGACCCGAGCCTGTCTTCGGCGCCGGGAACAGTTAGCCAGGTGCGTAGCTGCACAGCGGCACTGGCCCGGCTCGCCAAGAGCCGGGGTATGCCCGTTTTCATAGTTGGACATGTTACGAAAGAAGGTTCGCTTGCCGGACCGCGTGTCCTCGAGCATATGGTGGACACGGTGCTGTATTTCGAGGGCGATAGGCACCAGTCGTATAGAGTGCTGCGTGCGGTGAAGAACCGCTTCGGTTCGACGGACGAGCTGGGCATTTTCGAAATGCGCGAGGGCGGGCTCGTAGAAGTACCCAACCCGTCGGAAGCCTTTCTTGCGGAGCGGCCGGCGCACGGGGCGGGGTCTGTCGTGACCTCGACCATCGAAGGGTCCAGGCCGCTTCTGGTTGAAATCCAAGCTCTGGTAGCGCAGTCGTATTTTGCCAGCCCACGGCGAATGGCAACGGGCGTTGACTACAACAAGATGCTGATGATCCTGGCGGTGCTGGAGAAGCGCGTCGGGTTAGGGCTGGGCAACAAGGACGTCTACGTGAACGTAGCCGGGGGTGTTCGGATAGTCGAACCGGCGGCAGATCTCGCGATTGCACTTGCCGTCGCGTCAAGTCTGATGGACAGGCCAGTGGACGACGCGACCATCGCACTTGGCGAGATTGGACTGGCCGGCGAGGTGCGTTCGGTCGGCCAGATGGAGAAGCGGTTGAAGGAAGCCGCAAGGTTGGGCTTCGGACACGCGATCGTAGCAGCCCGAAGCGCGAGGAAACTGCCGAGAGAGGTCGGGATAAAGGCCACCGGCGTTCTCAGCGCGAGCGAAGCTATCGATGCGGCCCTCGCCGTACGCTAGGCTCGCGTTCCCGGCAGAGATTGGCACGTTATCAGCCTGTTTCCGATTCTCCGTCAGGTTTGCAGACACGAGGAATCCGACTATGTAATCGCTCAGCGCGTGCGGAAATAACGCGCGCTGTCTTGGGGTTGTTGCGATGGAACGAAAACCCGGCGTTTTCGACGATTCGATGCGCCTCAACTAGGCGGGGAAATCACCGAGAACGCGCTTATCGCTATAGCCTGGTAGTAATGGCGGCCTATGGACAATTTGCTTGAGAAGATCGCCAAACTGAAATCGGATCGCCGCGCGGTGATACTCGCGCACAATTATCAGCTTCCGGAGGTACAGGAGATTGCCGATTTTGTCGGCGACTCTCTGGAGCTCTCGCGTGCCGCGGCCCAGACCGAAGCGGCGGTAATTGTCTTTTGTGGCGTCCACTTTATGGCCGAGACGGCCAAGATTCTCTCGCCGGAGAAGACTGTCCTGCTGCCCGATCGGCACGCCGGCTGCCCGATGGCGGATATGATCACAGCGGAGCAGTTGCGCGAGTTCAAGCGAGACCACGCCGGCCTGCCGGTGGTGGCATACGTCAACACGTCGGCGGAGGTCAAGGCCGAAAGCGATATCTGCTGCACTTCAGCCAACGCGGTGAGGATAGTCGAATCGGTGCCGTCCGACACGGTGCTTTTCGTGCCGGACAAGTCGCTGGCGGCGTACGTGGCCTCAAAGACTACCAGGCGGGTCATCCCCTACTGTGGATACTGCCCAACGCACCACCGAATCCTCGTCCACGACGTCTTGCGCGCCAAGCGTGAGCACCCGGAAGCCGTCGTTGTTGCGCACCCGGAGTGCACGATGGACGTGATCGCGCTAGCTGACGGCGTCGAGAGTACCTCGGGGATGGTCAGATACGTCAAGGCCAGTCCCGCACGGGAGTTCATAATCTGCACCGAGCGCGGGCTCCTTTATCGGCTGAAGAAGGAGAACCCGGACAAGGTGTTCTACAATCCCAGTCCGGTTAACATCTGCCCTAACATGAAGAAAATTACACTAGAGAAGGTTCTCTGGAGTCTGGAGGATATGCAGCACACGATTGAGTTGGACGCAGGCGTCATCGAGCGCGCCCGTAAGGCGATAGAGGGGATGATTGCAGTATGATCGGCCTGGATCCTATCCACGTCGAGCGCGTAGTCAAGAATGCGCTGGCCGAAGACATAGGTAGCGGAGACATTACTACAGCGCTTACCGTGCCGGCGATCGCAAGGGTCGAGGCGGTGATTGTATCGAGGGCCGCGGGCGTCCTGGCGGGCATCGAAGTCGCGCGAGCCGCATTCCAGGCGACAGATCCGCGAATACTCTTCGAGGCCCTGCTCGAAGACGGGGCCGAGATCGAGCCCGGAACTACGATTGCCCTGGTGCAGGGAGGAGCAGCAAGCATCCTGACGGCCGAGCGAGTAGCGCTCAATTTCTTGCAGAGACTGTCCGGTGTCGCCACTCTCACGGCCAAGTACGTCGCGGCGGTCGCCCATACACAGGCGAAGATCGTGGACACCCGCAAGACTACCCCGGGCCTGCGCGTGCTCGAGAAGTACGCGGTGGCGGTAGGAGGCGGTCGTAATCATAGATTCGGTCTCTACGACGGGATCCTGATCAAAGACAATCACATCGCTGCCGTGGGCGGGATAACGGCGGCTGTGGCGGCAGCCCGGGCGCACGCTCCGCATACGCTCAGGATAGAAGTCGAGGTCGGCAGCCTGCAAGAAATGGAAGAGGCCATAGAGGCGGGCGCTGATGCGGTTCTCCTCGACAATATGCCTGTTGATATGCTCAAGAAGGCAGTCGAGGTGGCGCAGGGCAAGGTGATTCTGGAAGCATCGGGGAGAGTCAGTCTGGACAACGTCGCTGCGATTGCCGAAACGGGGGTCGACCTGATTTCCGTCGGCGCTCTAACACACTCAGCCCAGGCTCTGGACATCAGCCTGGAGGTGGGCGGAAACCACGCGGGGCCGTAGCAAGCCTCGCTCGCCGGGCTCCTGCGGAGACCGGATGAGCCGTCAATGATGCCCATCCGCATCCACCATTTCAACACGGTTACGTCAACCAACGATGTTGCGCTGGATATGGCGCGGGTCGGCGCTCCGGAGGGAAGCATTGTTCTTGCAAGGAGCCAGAGTGCGGGCCGCGGGCGCCAGGGGCGCGCCTGGCTTGACGAACCAGGAGCCTGCGTCCTGATGAGCGCGATAGTGCGCCCGGCGCTGCCGCAGGAACGCGTGTACGAGATATCGTTTGTTGCCTCGGCCGCGGTCGCCGGGATTTTGGAATCGCGTTTCGGTCTGGAACCGGCGCTCAAGTGGCCGAACGACGTTCTCGTGCACGGGCGCAAGATCGGCGGGATACTCATCGAGGCACAGAGCACCGGTGCGGTTGTGATCGGGATAGGTCTGAACGTCAACCAGAGGCATTTTCCGCCTCAGATAAAGGACACGGCTACGTCGGTTGCTATAGAGACAGGCTCGACTTACGATACCGTGGCGGTCGGCGAGTGCGCGGCGCAGGTTCTGATGGAACAATACCGTGACTATCTCAAGCGAGGCTTCGAGGAAATCCTGTCGCACTGGCGGAAGTATATGTGGGGCGTCGGGCGCGAGGCATCGGTCGAGACTGACGGTCGAAACATTCGGGGCACCATCCTGGGCGTGGACTCATCTGGCGCCTTGCTGGTGCGGGAACCATTGGGCAAGACGCACGCGGTTTATTCGGCCGACGCAGTTCGACTTCTGAGTATGTGATCGTCGGGGACGTGTACCGAGAGGAGGTTACGGCGGGTCTTGGCGCGTTCCCGCGGAACGTGTCCTACCTATCCGGTCTCAGAGGTCCTTGGCGTAGAAGACAAGCCCGACGTTTTCGACAATTGGAAACTTCTCAATTGAACGAGACAGTCACTGAAGACGCGCGTGTCGCATCAGCTCTCAGGACACGCTTCAAAGCCGTCTGTAGATCTGAGTCAACATAACGTGATGTGAGGCAAGAAATGGCAAGTATGAAAGCGGTACTGCTGGTAGCTGACGGCCTGGGCGACCGGCCGATCAAGTCGTTGGGCAACCGCACCCCACTGGAGGCGGCAACCAAACCCAATCTCGACAAGCTCGCCGCCGAGGGCGAGTGCGGACTGATGGACCCGATCGCGCCCGGCGTTCGCGCGGGCAGCGATACCTCGCACCTCGCAATCCTGGGCTACGATCCGTACAAGTACTACACTGGCCGAGGACCGTTTGAGGCGGCCGGAATCGGGATGGATGTGCGCAAAGGCGACGTCGCGTTCCGGTGCAACTTCTCTACCGTTGATGAAAACATGGTTGTCGTCGACCGGCGGGCAGGCCGGATTACCACAGGGACCGACCAGCTCGCCGCCGCCGTCAACGGACTTGATCTGAACGGCATCCAGGTGATCTTCAAGGAGTCTGTTGCTCACCGCGGCGCATTGATTCTACGCGCGCCGGGCCTGTCGGCGGATATCACGGATACCGACCCGCACCACGAAGGCGCCGCCGTTCTGAAATGTGAGCCGTGTGATCCGGGCGACGCCGCAGCAGCAAGAACGGCCCAGGCGGTCAACGAGTTCGTGCGCAGGTCTTACGAGCTTCTGAAGGATCATCCGGTTAACAAGGAAAGGATCGCACAGGGCCTGAACCCGGCGAACATCATCCTGCCGCGAGGTGCAGGCATCGGACCTTCAATCGAGAGTTTCGAGTGCGAGCACGGTCTGAAAGCCGCATGCGTTGCGGAGACCGGGCTTATTAACGGAGTCGCTCGCTATGTCGGAATGGACATATGCGAAACTCCCGGGGCCACCGGCGGGCCCGACTCGAACGTGCTCAATATGGGCAAGGCGATCATCGAGGCGCTCGCGACGCACGATTTTGTTCTGTGCAACGTCAAGGGCGCGGACGTCGGCGGCCACGACGACAACCCGCAGGTCAAGATCGAGATGATCGCAAAGCTGGATGAGATGGTCGGCTATGTGATGTCGCATCTGCCGGAGAACACGTACGTCGTCCTGACCGCTGACCACTCGACCCCATGCGCGGTGAGGGACCACTCCGGGGACCCGGTGCCGATTGTCTTCTGGGGCGATGGGGTTCGAACGGACAGATGCGAGCGGTATGACGAG
>JBMFPI010000272.1:0-5102 GCA_049969195.1 Armatimonadota bacterium | reverse complement strand
CTACAGGTTGGTATGCAACTTCGATCCCGACTTCATCGGCGTGATTCTCGATCCGGGCAACATGGTCTTCGAGGGCTACGAAAACTGGCAGCTTGGGCTCGAACTGCTGGGGCCGTATCTGTCATATGTGCACGTCAAGAATGCTGCGTGGCTCCTGGACAAGACGACGTCTGAAGAGAAAAGATGGAGGCCGGCGGTTGTGCCTATGAAGGACGGCTTCGTGTCATGGCCGGACGTCCTCCTAGCTCTCGACCGCGTCGGCTATAATGGGTGGGCATCGATCGAGGATCTCGCCCCGGGCGACACAAGAGAAAAGCTTACCGAGGACCTTGCCTACCTCAAGGCGGTAGAGTCCCGTTTGGGCGTCTGACGCGGGCTATTGATCAGTTTGCAAAAACCCGGTGACGGTGCGGCCTTTTGATGGCGCACCGAACTTTCAGAGCTTCGGGGCCATACACCACAGACTGCTCAGCCCTCGCGGCGAGCCGGGTCTTTCCAGTAGACCGGCAGCGCGGGGCACCTCCGAAGTCAAGCCGCCGTCAGAAGCAGGAAGTTGGAATATTCGCGGTGCCGGTAGAAGGGGTAGGGGCCGCTACAGGGGGGTTCCGCCTGCATACGGCCAGCCTCCGTACGAGGGCTCTGATGCCCTCGCGATACAACGCAAACCCGTTTTTTCGGCCACTCGGCGCTTCTCTACTATGCCGGAGTATTCGCTGAGAATGCGCCTATTGCGACGGCCTGCGAAGGCTCTCTTTCATTAATCTTCGCGGTCCGCCGCTACCTCCCGATTCGCCAGGCGGCGTCACCCATAGGCGGATTGCCGGAGAAAGCCAAGTGGCCGTCCGCAAACAGGAAGTTCGAACCAGTTTCGTGCTGAATGGCGATGTACGAGTTCGGGTTCCTGGGGTAGAACCCCGTTACCTCAGCCAGACCGCTCTCAGGATGATTTGCCGTGGGGCACGTGCCGAGCCGCGGATCGCGGTTCGGGTGATTATACACTCCCTCAAAGAAAAGCACCATCTTGCCGGGCCGCCTGGCGTCACCGGCGCAGGCTGGGGTCTGAACGCCTTTCGGGTCATACCAGCGACACGTAACGCCCCGGTTCACCACATAGCTGCAGAACACTGGCCACTCACTCGTACCCGGCGACCACTTGTCCCACGGCGGCTTTGTACCGCACCAGTTCACCCAATAGTCGGCTCGAACCACGTAGTACATCGCGCGGGGTGCTGCCGGGCAAAGCCAGACGGTGGCTGCAGTCCTCTCATTGCTGATCCTATCTTTGCGATTGCGTAGATACGGATCTACCAGAAACAGGTTGGCGCCGAAGTGGACGCTCGGGTAATAATCGTTCCAGTCAGCCAGGTACATACGGTATGCATAGCCGATCTGCTTCAGATTCCCGGCACATGCTGCCTTCCTCGCGGCGGCCTTCGCGTTCAGGAAACCAGGAAACAGAATGGCCGCGAGTATAGCGACGATTGCAACCACTACCAGAAGCTCGATCAGCGTAAAGCCGCGACTTCTCAGCTTCATCTAACATCCCACCAATGATGCTTGTGATTTTCCAGGCTGTTGTTATAGGCGGGTTTTCGGCTATTCCACGCGCCTCAACCAATCACCAGAATCGCCGAAAACATCGGGGATCATTTTTCCGGGCACGCTAGCGATCCCGGATCGAGTTGTGATCGGCGCACCAGACACGCTATTGCCCCGGCTGTTGTGGTGGCATCCCCTTTGTAATGTCTGACAAGCGTCCGCGACTGTCCTTCCGCGGCAGAAGACCTGGACCTCTGATGCTACGCGGGGATCATCCTTGCATGCGCGGTTGGGGCACACCGAGGGCGGCTCCTGGCAGTAGCTTATATCTCGGCTTTTTCAGGACCCCGCGAGCCTGAAACTGCGCACTATTCGAGCACAGCCAGCCATAGAGCACCGAGGTCGCTCCGAGAGAACACACCGCAAGCGTTTTTGGGGATTCGAAGTTCTCCAATTAGCCGGGAGAATCGCCGAAAACGCGCTCATAGCAACAACCTGGGGAGCGGCTAAAAATGGGCAATTAGCCCGGCGGGTCGGCCTGCGCAATTGTTGTCCGACTATGACAGAACATGCGTGCTCGAACGCATGTTCGCTACACCCATGGCACATCCGCAAAAATTTTTTTTCAGCCGCCTCGTAAAGATGGGTTGCGACGCGGGGGAGTCTGTGCTATCATACTGCTCACGAACGTGGATGGGGCCAATTGGAATGTTGTTGGAGGGCAAGCAGTAACTGAAGGGAATCCCAATGGAAATCGACAACGATATCTGGGGAAGCAGTTCTGATATACGTTGGATAGTCCCGGACTTTTGTGGGGTGGCGTAACAATGCTGTTCTACGGAACATATGTCCATAGCCTCGATCCTGCAGGCAGGTTCGTGATGCCTAAGACGTTCCGCAACAAACTCGGAGACAACTTCCTGATCACAAAAGGAATCAACTGTCTCTGGTGTTTTCCGGAGGATTACCTGAACAAAACGCTCGCCCCAGCCATTGAAAAACTCGGACGCAACCCCATCCGCGGACTCTTCGATACCGACGTCGTCCGATGGACCAGACACCTGTTTGCCGATATGGTCGCTACGAACGACGATTCCCAGAGCCGCGTGCCCCTGAACGAGGAACACCGGCGCTACGCCGGCATAAAGGACAAGGTCGTTCTGTGCGGGCGCGGGCAGGTAATTGAAATATGGAGCCCGGAGGCCCTCGAACAATACCGGCAGGCCAACGCCGACATCGCCGGAGTGATATCTTCCGCAGACACGCTCAAGCCGGTCGTCAGCCGACTACTTAACGAAGACGCCGATGTCGACGTTCCACAGTCCGGTTCTGAAGAATCAGATACTGGCGCTGCTTGATCCAAAGCCGGGAGGTGTTTACCTTGATGCAACCGTCGGCGGAGGCGGATTGGCAGCCGAGATACTGGAGCGGTCCGGTCCGGACGGATTCCTCCTGGGCATAGACCGCGATCCGGAAGCGGTTGAATATGCGGGAAATCGACTGGCACGCTACGGCGGCCGGGTGAGAATTGTCAAGGGTGACTTTCGGTACCTCGAATCGATCCTGCGCTCGCAAGGGATCAGTGAACTAGATGGTGCTGTCTTCGATCTGGGTGTGAGCAGTCACCAGCTTGATGCGTCGGGGCGCGGGTTCTCGTTTATGCGGGACGAGATCCTTTCGATGAAAATGGACCCGGCACAGGACACGCCGGATGCCGCGGACATTGTCAACACATATTCGGAAGAGCGGCTTGCGGAAATCATCCGCAGGTACGGCGAGGAACGATATGCGCGCAGGATTGCACGCGCGATTGTCGAGCGGCGCAAGATCGCGCCGATTACGCGGACGGCGGAGCTGGCGGACGTAGTTGTTTCGGTGGTGGGAGCGGCGTATCGAGGCCAGGCGATACATCCGTGCACACGGTGCTGGCAGGCATTGAGAATCGAGGTAAACCGCGAGCTGGAGGCCATTGAGCTTGGAGTTCCGGCCGCGATAGATGCCCTAAAAAGGGGGGCAAGGATTTGCGTGGTGAGCTTCCATTCGCTGGAAGACGGGATCGTGAAATCGATCTTCCGGCGCCTTTCAGGAGTATGTCGTTGCGGCAAGCTTCCTGAATGTCGGTGCGGCGCCAGACGCGTGGTGAAGATTATTACCCGCAAACCCATCGTTCCGAGCGAGGAGGAAGTAAGAATCAGCCGGCGCAGCCGGAGCGCTAAGCTGCGCTGCGCGGAGAAAGTCTGAGAGTCAAAGGACAAGGCTCGAACCCCGCAGGAAACCGGCTTCCAACTGGCGAGTTCGGGGCCATAGGATCTCCGAAACGGCGTTGCGTTCTTGGAAAGGCAGGGATCAGGGATGAGTGCGGTTGCTGTCCGGGATAGTCGGATTCAGCGGGACAAATGTGCGGTCGGAGTTTACTGTCCCCCGACCCGCAGGACGTCGCGGCGCAGTAGGCGACTCTGGAGGCTGGCTGGCCGCCTTTTGGCTGTTGCGGTCATTGCCGTCACCTTCGTCGACATTGGGATTCACGCCGGCTTGACCGCTGTATCGTACAGGAAAAGCAAATTAATAGAAATCCGACGCCTTGAAAAAATCAGGAACGAGCGGCTTACGGTGGAGCTGGTTGCCCGGTCCAGCCCGCGCTATGTGACCGCCGCGGCGCAGAAGTCGGGCATGGTCTGCGCGACGCAATACGACTACCTCCAGAAACCTGCCGCCGTTGCAACCGTGGGCGAGTGAGTGGGGGGAATCAACGGCCCAAACGAAAGACCAGGGCGTTGTTGCTTGCGCATTCGCCCGGGTAGACAAACAGGACGCTGATGAGCTCAAGGAAGAGAGCACTGGTCAGAAAAAGAGCGGCGTGGATGGCTGCGCTTTTCGTGGCCCTCTTTGCCGGGCTTGCGGCAAAGCTTGTGTTCATACAGGTCTGCCGGGCGGACCAGTTCACCAGATGGGCGCAGTACTTCCGCCTGCGCCGCATGCCCCTGCCGGCGGTCAGAGGATCGATATACGATCGCACCGGGCGGCCGCTGGCCGTCAGCATTCACACCGTATCGATCTACGCCAACAAGCGAGAAGTCAAAGACGCCGCATTGACCGCCGCACGTCTCAGTTCACTCATCGGCGGCGACCAGAACGCCTACCGTCGTCTGATGCAGAAGCCGAAGAACCTTGTATGGCTCGTACGGAACGTTGATCCGCGGCTTGGAGAGGTGGTCAGCAGGGGCTGGAAGGTTGTCGAGGATGGCAAGACGCGCTGGGAAAGGCTCGACGGCATCGGAGTGCAGCGCGACATGAAAAGAGTCTATCCTGCAGGCACGCTTGCCGCGCACGTGCTCGGGTTCACCAGTTTCTACGGCAACGGGCTCGAGGGCATCGAGTACGTGATGAACCCAATTCTCGCCGGCAAAGACGGCGTGGTGCAGGCGGAACTCGATGCCCGACGCCGAATCATCCCCGAAACTAAGAGGGTCATCAAGCAGCCGCGCGATGGTGCCGACGTTTGCCTGACGATCGATCTCAACATCCAGCATATCGCCGAACAGGCGCTTGCCCGGTCCGTGCAG
>JBMFPI010000271.1:0-5115 GCA_049969195.1 Armatimonadota bacterium | reverse complement strand
CAACACATACGGGCCCTACCAGCAGCCTGAGAAGCTCGTGCCTCTTTTTGTCACGAACGCCATGGAGGACAAACCGCTGCCGGTCTACGGCGATGGAATGCAAATTCGCGACTGGCTGCACGTTCTTGACCACTGCTCCGGCATTGAGACGGCCATGCTGAAGGGCAAGCCGGGCGAGATCTATAACATCGGCGGCGACAACCAGCGGCCGAACATCGAAATAGTCAAGATCATCCTGGAGGTTACCGGTAAGGACGAGTCGCTGATCAAGCACGTCGAGGACCGTCCCGGCCACGACCGCCGCTACGCGCTCGACTCTTCGAAGCTCCTCTCGTTGGGCTGGAAACGCACACATGACTTCGAAACCGGAATGCGCGAAACGATTCGCTGGTACATGAACAATCAGGAGTGGTGGCGGAAGATCAAGGAGAGCGAAGAGCACAAGTCGTTCGCGGAGAAATGGTATGCCAACCGCGGCTAGAGCTGTTCACGGACGGCTGGGCGTCGTCACGAAGAACGTCGTTTCGTTGCACAAGGACGCGGACCCAGACACCGAGCGCGTCACGCAAGCGCTTATAGGTCAGCCGGTGATCGTAGAAGGCGGCAAGGGCGAGTGGCTGTTCGTGCAGACGTGGGATACTTATCGCGGGTGGATTCCGGAGCATGCAGTCCGGATGATCGAGGGCTCGACTCCGTATGCGTCGACGGGTAACGTCGCCATCATCCGGGAATTGTTCGTTGAGGTGCTCGATGAGCCGCGTGATGCGTCGATGATCATAACTCGCGTCCCGATCAGCGCCGAGCTGCAAGTAGCCGCCCTTCACAACGATTGGGTCGAGCTGGTGTTGCCGGACGGCCGGACCGGCTTCATCCGGCACCACGAGGCGAGGTTGGTCAATCGAGATGTTGCCCAGACGATCCCGCTTCCCGACCCGAAGAAGATCGTCGAAACGGCTCTGCGGTTCATCGGGACGCCATATCTGTGGGGCGGAACGTCTCCTTTCGGAATAGATTGCTCAGGATTCGTTCAACTTGTGCACCGGATCCACGGAGTGACACTTCTGCGGGACGCGCATATGCAGGCGGGCGACGTGCGGGGAGTGCCCGTGAGGCCGGATGCGCTGCAGACGGGTGACCTGGTCTTCTTCGGCAAAGGCGAAGATCCTGATATAGACGCGGTCACGCACGTCGGAATCGCGTTGGACGGGAATCGGTTCATCCACTCATCGGGACACTCGGGGGTCATTGTGAGTCCCCTGACGGATGAGCTCTATGCCCCCAAGTACTGGGGAGCTCGACGAATGCGGTTCACCACGCTGGATCTCGGCGGCGGTGCCCCGGAGGATTGACCTTGAGACCTACTGAATTTGCACTCCGAGACATAAAGGACCGCATTGCCGCCGCCCTGGGCGTCGTTGACGAGGCTGCGCCCGACGCCGAATCGAAATCCAACCACCTCCGATTGTGGGAAGCTGCTGAGGAACTACACCGCTGCGCCGATGAGATTCAGGCCATACTCATGCGGATCAAGCCGAGATAGGGTGTCTCGCGCCCGGTTTGCCCAACTTGTCCTGGCCATCGTAGCGCTCGCGTCAGGAGGGACCGGAATGCTTGCCGACACGACCCGTTGGTCCGACCGCGTCATCCCCCTGCCGAAGGACCTTTCCGTCGATGGAAGCGCAAGGCTCAAGGCGTCAGATGTTCGCGTTGTTTGCGATGTGGAGCCGGATCCCGCGCTGAGGACTGCAATCGCGTCTCTTTCCCGGTTCGCTCTCGGCGACGAGAAAAGCCGCTTTGAGCTGCGCCTGGTCATCGAACGCTTGAGTCCTGTGCCGAATGCCGACCAGGCCTATGTGATACGTCCGTCGCAGAACGGTAAAGGCCTGGTTCTCGCCGCTAATACCTCCGTTGGGCTGCTTTACGCGGCGAGAACGCTGGAACAGCTTGTCAATCCGCCGACGGGGATCGGGCCGGACACGGCGCTCGAAATCCCGCTTGTGAGGATTACCGATTGGCCGGACATCGCGGAACGTGGCCAGTGGGGCGGAGACGCGTGGCGGCATCTCGGCGAGTTCTCAGAACTCAAGCTGAACGTGCTGGAGCTGGACGCGTGCGTCGGCTTAGACGGGTCCGGAAGAGCTCAGGCGGGCATCCGCCGTGATCTGATCGCACAGGGCCGGGAGCTGGGGGTCAAGATCGTGCCGTACATCTTGCACCTGGAACAGTTGTCCAAGCATGCGGGAGTTAGCGAAAGGGCCGATATCGTCAGTAAGCCGGATCCTTCGAAGCCGCTGCCCAGTGACTATACCCCGGGTCTGTGCATGTCAAGCCCCGCGGCCCGCAAACTGGTGCGCGACTGGCTGAACGCAGTTGCTGCCATACCGGGTGTGACCGACATCACAGTCTGGCTTTCGGAGGAGCGTGCCCCCTGTTTCTGCGATAGGTGTATGGGCGAGGAGCCGTACGAGCTAGAGGTAGAGGCGATAGTCGAGGGATTTCGCGAGGTTAGAGCCGAACATCCCAACGCCAGGCTGCGACTTCTCACCACGCAGGGCAGTTACCCGGTCAACGACAAGATCCTGGCTGCCGCCCCGCCGGACGTCGGGATCATCTACTATGACGGCTTGCGAACTTATGACTCGTCCAGGAAACCCATGATCTACCCTCTCCTGGAGGAAGCAGCGAAATCCGGTCGCTGGATCGGGGTTTACCCGCAGGTAACACACTGTTGGCGGACAGTGTGGCCGTGGACTGCGCCTCAGTTCGTCAGGTATCGCGCCCGGGAATTCGCTTCGAAAAAGCTCTCCAACGTGATCGGCTATGCGGTGCCGTCGAACTTTCACCATGCATTCAACATCGCCGCGCTGGCGGATTGGGCGTGGAACTCGGAAGGCCGCTCGCCCGAGGAGTTCGCCCGAGTCTACGCTGCGAAGAACGGCTTCGCTGATCCCGACCTGTTCAGCCAGTGGGCTGTCATGGCTGGAGATGCGGGCTGGTCGCTCGCGGAATCCTGGCTGATGCTCTACGTAATCTACAGCCCTTCGCTCGATCTTGCAGGTGGCGCACCGTTTGCCGAGCGGTTCAAAGGTACTTCGATTCTGAACGACTCGGAGCTGGAGAAAGCTATAAGGCTGGCGCAGGAGGCCCTCTCACTCGCGCAGCGAGCGCAGGACCCGGATATGATCTCGGAATCTCGGTGCGTGCTTGCAGGGCTCAGGTTATTACAGGCATTGAAGAATCTGTCGTCGATCCGGACAACGGATGGAAAACGCGCCGATGCCTCGGGACAACCTGCCGACCTGCGCGTGATTGCAGGTTGGCTCGACGTACTCGACGAGTCTAGCCAGACAATTCGGTCCGAGATTATCGAATGGGGAGAGCGCGTTCGCGCGAGATCGGGCGGCAGGTCACTTCCCGGCAGATTGTGCGACACGGCCTTTGCGCTCTTGAGGACCTGCGACGCGTATCGCAAGCGCGGGGTGGAGATGGGCATCGCTGATCCGCACCCTGATCGGCGGCTGAAAACCGTCAGAGGCTGGACACAGGCTGACTTTGAAGCCGGCCAGCAAGCCGTATTGATGATCGATCTGGGCGACCTCGTTCCGGCTGAGGGCGGCAAGTATCAGGTCGGGTTGGATTTTCTCGACAGCGCCAACGGGACGGACGTGCGCGCGGTCTTGGTCGTTCGGAAAGACGGAGCCTCAGAAACAATACTTGCGACCTCGCCGGACGACCCGTGTCGGGTTAGCACACACGAACGGTGGCACGAGATGCGCATCGACATCCCTGCGCGGGAGTCGAACGATCGCCTGTTTCTCAAAATCGAGCTATCCGGCCCTCCGCCGGACGCGCCCGCCGACAGGCGCTCTTGTGCGGGGTCTGCAGGCCTGCGGCGGGTGGAGTAGCAGGGAAATCCGTTCTCGCATAGAATCACTCACATAGCGGCGCGGGCTGACGGATACTGAGACAGGTTCGGCATGGAGATCACTACGCTGGAGGCACATCATGTTTCGTAGAATCTGGCGATATCTGCGGGCGTTGATCCTGGGCAAGCTGGACGAACTCGAAAACCCCGAGGTCTTGCTGCAGGAGGCGGCGCGGGAAATGCGCGAGAACCTTGCCGCCAACCGGCAGCGGGCGGTGACCGCCATCACGCAGAAGAACAATCTTAAAGCGCTGCTCGACGAGCAAGAGAAACGCATCGCGACCCTCGAGGCGCAGGCGGAGATGGCGGTCAGGAAGGGCGACCGCGATCTTGCCCGGAGAATCCTCCGAGAGAAACTCACGTTCCAGGAGACGGTTGCGGCCACGAGGGCGAGCTATGAGCAGGCGGTGCAGGCGGCTGAGGCTGTCAAGGTGGCGATCCGCAGGCAGGAGGAACAGGTTCGCCAGCGCACGGCAGAGGCGCTCGCAAAGCGCGCTCAATGGAAACAGGCCCAGATCCAAATCGAGATCGACAAAGCGTTGCAGGGGCTAACCTTTGAGGACGAGTCTTCCGCCTGGGAGCGCGCAAGCGAGAAGATCAGAACCGCTCAGTCCGAAGCTGCTGCGCGCGCTGAACTTGCCCAGGCAAGCATCCAGGCTAAGATCGCCGACCTGCAGGATGATACCGTAGACGCCGAGGCCGAGAAGGCCCTTCAGGAGCTCGAGCAGAGAATCGGCACAGCCGCGCCGGCGGTCGAACAGCAGGTCCAGGTCGGCCAGGGCGAACCCACCAGCGACGTCGAGAAGGAACTCGCGGAGCTCGAATCCAGGTTGGGAACCGAAGCTCCGATCGAGGGCCAAACGCCTGCCGAGCCTGCCGCCGAGCCGACTGAGCCAAAACAGGAGTAAATGGCCGCATCCACACGGCGCAGACTTTGGGCAGTCGTTAAGAAAGCGCTCAAGCAGCCGTTCGCGGCGGGTGTGCTTGTGCTCGGGGCCATCTTTTCGCTTGGTTATCTCAGTGTGATCCCGGCGGCACTTGCGGCCGTCGCTGCTGTGGCGTACGCAGCGTGGAAGCTGCGGGATACCGACTTCATACGGGCGGCGATTCGTGAGGCTGGGCAGAGGGAGCGTGAGGCTGAGCTTGTCGCCCGCACGTTTCGTATCGAGGCACTGGACGTTGACAGCCGG
>JBMFPI010000270.1:0-5135 GCA_049969195.1 Armatimonadota bacterium | reverse complement strand
GCTTCGTCAGCGTCTGGCTCTACAACACCGGATACGAAAACGAGCTGGCGCTGACCGAGGTCGTCAACGCGATCTACTACGAGATGCTCGCCACTCACGCGATGCCCAAATATTACCTTACCGGCACGGACTACAGCTATGCCGGCAATCCGCAAGCCGACAAAGCGTTTTTCCAGTTCGTCAAGGAAAAAGCAACACCCGAGTTCGGCGCGCGGACTCCGGTCGAGGATGTCGGCATCTATGCGTCTACTTCCTCGGTCCTTTCGCAGTATACTCCCGGCGGGATCCTGAACTTCGACGCCCAGCCGCACATGTTCGCTGTCTGGGGCTGGGGCACGGCATTGAGCGAGCTTCACTATCAGTATCGGATCATCCCGGAGTGGAAGCTTGATGCGGACACCCTCAGCAAGCTGAAGATACTGATCATCCCGAACAGCGAGGTCTTCGACCCGGCGCAGGTGAGTATGCTCGACTCGTGGGTCAGGAATAGCGGCGGGATTCTGATCGTTACCGGCAACAGCGGATCCAGACTGCCGGAGGCCAACAACTTCGACACGACTTCCAGTCTGGTCCTCGGTCCCCTCACAGGCGTATCCAACTGGGCTTCCGCGCCCACCAGCAAGACTCAGGTTCTTGGCAGTGGCCGGGTCAGATTCCTCAAGAGCAACATCGGGCTCAACTACTTCAACGCCACCGCCTCGGGTTGCACCAGCCAGTTGACCACCTTCGCGAGCGAGCTCAGCACCCTGCTGAGTGCGGAGAACGAACACGTCGCACTGACGTCGCCGGACGCTCCGCGCACCGTCGGACTGACTCTCTATGAAGACAGAGCTGCACAGAGGCTCTTCGTAGACCTCAACAACGTCAATATCACGATAGCCCCAGACGGCCTCTCGGCTACCGTGACCCCCACGCCCATCGTGAACGTCACGGTGTATAAGCCGTCGTGGTGGGTCGATCATCCCGAACAGCACCTCGTTGCCTACGGGATCTCGCCGGACGGTCCGGTGACGTTGACCGATCCGATCGTGTTGAGTGACCGTTTTGAGATACAAATTCCCTCAACGACTTATTACACGAGCGTAATCTTGATGCCGGCAATCTCGCTTGCCGCGGCGAAACAGACCGCCGACGGGACCGCCGTCGTGGTCAACTCTGAAGTGGTAACCGCAGCGTTCCCCGATTGCTTCTACATAGAGACGTCCAACCGGGTAGCTGGTCTTCGAGTGAATTGGACGGAGGGCGGGGTGTCGCAAGGCAGACTAGTCACCGTGGCCGGCGTAATGACCACTACACCGGACGGAGAGCGCGCAATTGCCGCGACCAGCGTTATGGATCGCGGGGCGGGCAGTGTATCCGCGCTTGCTTTGTCCGGCAGGAGCGCGGCCGGCCCTCAGGGACTCAGCACCACGGGCCTCCTGGTCACCGTCTTTGGAACCGTGACCGCGTCGGAGCCCGGGTACTTCTGCATCGACGACGGCAGCGGGCTTGTGGACCCCTCCGGAGCTGCGGGGATCAGGATCCTCTGTGATTCGCTCTGTCCGCCAGGCGCGGGGGTATTTGTAGCAGTAACCGGCGTAGGCACGCTTGCGACCGTTGAGGGTAGTATGTGTCGCTGCGTCAGGGCTAGGTCGCAGTCCGACATCCGGGTTTTCCTCAAAGCTCGGCTAGTAGGGCGATGGGACTTCGAGGGCGCGAATCCAGCCGCAAATAGCGCGCCGGGCGTCAACTGGACTCCGCTGGCCCTAATCGGGACCGGCGCGGCATTCAGCGAAGGCAATCTAGTGCTGCCCAGGTACTACTCAGGGGGCTCGTGGTATCAGAGCAGCGCGACCACGATGCTCGCGACCGACCTGGGGGCGAGCGGCTACTTCAAGGAGATGACGCAGGTAGCCTGGGTGTACTGGCCCGGCTTTTCGACGAACCACTATGGCCGAATCACCGCGCTCTACAAGTTCGCCAACCCGACCTATGCCACCTCGGGCGCAAAGGCGGGACAGACGATTCTTTGGGGAGGCTACTCGGGCAACAAGTGGCGCTCTCATCGGGTGTGGGAGTATCTGAGCAGCGGATCTCTTGCCACGGGAAGCCGCTACCTGGACTTCGCGGCGACCACAAACCCGCCTGTGGATCGGTACTTCAAGCTCGCCCAGGTTCTTAGGCAGATCGACCAGAGCACGTATCAGCTCACCATGTACTGCGATGCCGGCGGCGGTTTGGTGCAGGCAGGCAACGCTTTGACGATTCCGGCCTCGGAGGTCAACGCGTTCGGCCAGTGCGGCAGCAACTGCCTGATCGACCCCGTCGGCGGCCCGAGATATGACGGCTTCGGCATCATGGACAACACATGGACTGTGCCGACCAGCTCCGGTTCGATCCACTTCGACGAGATAAGGCTCTATGCGGGCGCGCTGACACCGGCGGAGATCGACGCGCTGTAACGGCGCTCTCCCTGCCTCTTCGGGCATCAGCGGCAAAGGAGGACTCGATGAGAACGTTGCTTGCTTTCCTGCTGTGTGTGCTTGTGCCATGCGCGTGCGTGGCGTTCACTACTGAGGAAGAGGGGCGAGCGCGAATCGTATCGGGCAACAGCACTTGGGTTGCCGGGAGCAACGCTCGCTTCGAGATCGAGTATACGGTCGGGAGCAAAGGTATCCCCGCAGGTGGAGGAGTGGCCGTCGCCTTTCCGCACGCCCTCAACATCTATCCGAAACTCGACCCGGGTCAGGCCGACTATGTCAGGGTCGTCTCCGAAGACCCTGATGTCAGAATCGAATACAGGGAGTGGGCCCAAACTTGCTTTCCTGAAGTCGGCGACATAAACTCAAAGAGCCACAATCTCCGGCATGGGATATTTGTGACGACGACGCACAATGCGATCAAGCCCGGTGCCAGGTTCCGGTTCGTGTTCGGCGCGAACGACAAGGGCATGACCATACCGAGGCAGGTCTGCGAGTCTGCTGTGCGAGTAGCGGTCGACCTGAAAGGCGACGGGAAGTACTTCGCTATTCAGGACAACGTCGAGTGCAGGATTGTGCCCGGCCCGCTGCATCACTTCTTCGTGACGGTTCCGAGCACGCGCGCGGTCGGGGACGAGGCGGACATCTGCGTCCGCGCGGAGGATGAGTACACAAACCTGGCTACCGCGTGCAACGTCGAGGTCGTGCTCTCCGGCGTGCCGGACGCCGACCAGACCCCGGTGAAGCTCAAGGACGGGGTCGGCAGAGCTGTTGTCCGCGTCACAAAGGCCGGCGTCTACCGCGTGACAGCCACGGGCGGCGGTCTGACCGCGCACAGCAACCCAATGGTCGTGACGGACAAGCCGCCCGAATACGGAGTCTACTGGGGCGACCTTCACGGCCACACTCAGCTCTCCGACGGCTTGGGCAAAGACGCCGACTACTACTACAACTATGCGCGGCACGCGGCGGACCTGGATGTTGCAGCAACTGCGGAGCACGGCTATCACGAGGAAGCTCGTATCGCATCCAAGAGGCACAACAGGCCCGGCGAGTTCGTCACCATCTGGGGGTTCGAATGGTCGGAGACGAAGCCGGGCAGGCTCGATCGCAATATCTACTTCAGAAGCGAGGATGTGACTGTTCCGGATGACTGGCCCTCGACGATCGGCGATTGGTGGAAGATGCTCGAAAGACTCTACGGCGACAACAACGACCACAGAGTGATCGTCGGGCCACACATATTTACCTACAAAACCGCCGCCAAACCGTGGTACGAGACCTGGGACGCTCGATACGAGCGTTTTGTCGAGATATACTCCGAGCATGGTATGTCGGAGTTCAACGGCAACCCGCGAATGCTCGCGGGCGGCAACGTGCAGGAAGGGTACTTCGTTCAGGACGGCCTCAAGTACGGCAGGCGATTCGGCATCATTGCTTGCAGCGACACACACGACAGCCATCCCGGCAGGGGCAGCAATTCGCTGGTCCACCACGGCGGCATCACGGCCTTCCTTGCAACGGACCTGACACGCGAGGGAATCTGGGATGCCTGGTGGAACCGCCGCGTGTATGCAACCACCGGGGAGCACGTATACATCGACTTCCGGATCGACGGCCACGTGATGGGAGAAGAATTCACGGCATCTGGCAAGCCCAGGATCGACTATACGGTTCACGGTTGCGATGACAGCTTTGAGGTGTTCGTCGTCAGAAACAACCGGGTGATAGCAAGCAAGAGAACGACGGGCGGTTCTGTTAAGGACTCGTTCATCGACGATGCGTACGAAGACAGCAGCTATTACTACTTGCGTGTAGTGCAGGACAACGGCGAGTGGGCATGGTCGAGCCCGATCTGGGTCGACAAAGGACGATGAAGGGTGTGCTTGTCGTTTTACTGATAGTCGCTTTGGCATCAGCGGTCACGGCCGACGGGCGCCTTTTCGAGATCGTTTCCCAAGAGGAGCTCTCGACGGAAGGCTATGCTGAGGAGCCGAGTCTGGCCGCCGACGGCCGGGGCAGGGTTTGGGCTTCTTGGCTCACGCGCGATAAGGGGGGCGTGGAGCACGTATGGGTCAGCGTTAACGACGGCCGGTGGTCAACCCCGATTCGGGTAACCCCCGACGATGCCGCGCGCGAGTGGCCTCGGATCGCTTGCGGGCCGACGGGAGGCCCAATGGTGGTCTGGGTTCGGATCTGCGGCGGGCGCTGGTTGCTCGAGAGCAGCGCGTATTCAAATGGCGCGTTCGGCAAGCCTGTTCGGGTGGTGTCTGATTCGGGCAAAGCGGCCAATCCCGCCCTGACGGCGTCGGAAGACGGTGGCTTCTGGCTGGCGTGGGAGTCGTACGAGAAAGGCAGGTTCCGCATCTGCCTGAGCGCGTTCAAACACGGCCGGTGGCACAGGCCGGTTGACGTTACGGACGGCTCGGCGAACGCCTACCAGCCCGCGGTCGCCTCGGACCCGTCCTCCCACAGAGTATGGGTGGCCTACAGCCAGGTCGACAACAAATCGGAGCGCGCGATTCTGTTGAGATGCCTCGACGCACAGACAAACAAGCTCGGACCGCCCATCGAGATTGCCCTGGGAGGCAAGCCTCGCAACGCGCCCAACCGCAATGACTATCCGTCGGTCCTCTGCGATCAGAGCGGTGCTGTTTGGGTTGCCTATGAGCAGGA
>JBMFPI010000269.1:0-5155 GCA_049969195.1 Armatimonadota bacterium | reverse complement strand
TATTGACCAGGAGGGCAAAGCGGCATAGAATAGACGAGCCACCAGTCAACTTTCCACTATGGCTGGGACAGGCTCCGACGGTGTCCGGGTCGTGCTGGGAGAAAGCCACGAAAACCGCTTTGCCCGGGTGGTCCGCGATTCCTTGCAGCAGGTTCTGCAGCGCCGAGCTGGGGTTTACCGAGGCACCGCTTGCGCAATTCCGGACGAAAGCGCTGAACTCATCAAACAGCACCAGCAAGCCGGGGAAAGGTTTGCCCTCGCCGCAGAACTCGTCGACTGTCCATTTGATGATCTCCTGCGGACTGATCTCACCGCCGAAATCGGGCAGTGTGCCGTACAGGTGGCGGTGTACTTGTCTACAAAGTTCGTAGCAGGCGGAGTCTCGATCCCTTACCCGGGCTAGCAAGAGACCCACTTCAGTGCCGTGCGTCTCGAGGAACTCATTGGCCTTCTGGAGGTTTTCCCCTGACAAGCCTTCCAGAAACGCCTCGGCCTGACCGAACCAAAACGGCAGGATCGCATCTTTGGTCTCGTCGTGTTCATATAGCGCGGTTTCGACGCCCGTGACTACCTGCTGGTGCAGGTTCTTCATCTGATCGCCGTGAAGCCGAACCACCAGATAAGGTCTGTGGGCTTGTTTGAAGTCACGAAACTTCCTTGCCGCAGCAGGATCACCGATAGCATGCTCTATATTGTCGAATATGCTTTTGACGACGTCGGACTCGGCAGGTTTTCCGAAGAAGTTTGCCACCGCCAGCGCCAGGTGACTCTTGCCATGGCCGTAGGTGGCTATGATGACGTATCGGTTGGGCTCTCTGTCCCAGGTGAACGCCAGTTGGAGCTTCTCCAGGATCTGCACTGAACTGTGGCGGTTGTCGATGGCCTTCGACGTCCAGATGTACCCGCAAGCCAGGCGGTCGTTCCGGCGGTCGTTAGGATACCAATACAACTGCACATCGCTTGCGAACTCCGCGTCCTCGTTTGGACGCACTATCTCACCAATAGTAGGCACCAGACACCTCCCACGAAGAGTAGCGCATCAGGGCATGCGCACCAGGCGTTGTGTTCTTTCCCATTCAAGCATATCCTCTTGGGATGGCAGCAGATGTTCCGCTTCGGCCGGCATCAGAAGCACAAGCGCGCGTTGCCTGTACGGCATGTTGTCTTTGAGGTTTTGCCAGAGCAATAGCCGGTCCTTAGTTTCCAGCTTGGCCAGCGGGAGATCGAAATTGTACACGAGCAGGCAGTCGTCGCCTTCGGGTCGGTTGGCGAGCAGATCGAGGTGATTCCAAATGCTGGAGAAGGTGATGTCTACGTACTTCTCGCTGGTCGGCAGCGAGCTGGCCAGGAAGCCGGTGAAATCCAAGGGTTGCATACCCAACTTGGCGGCGATGTGGGGTTCGTAGCCGAGCCTGTGCCGTCCTACCAGAAGCAGGCCTGTCCGACACCTTATCCCTTTGCGTGTCAACGTACTTGCAAGTTCCCGCTCATTCATAGATGCGCTTCAGCAGTTCGTTCGTGTCTTTCCAAAGCCTGAAAACCTGGTATGGCGCATAGCGGCGCTGAACCTCGATCAGGCCGGCATTCTGCATATCCTTGAGGGCGTCGGCCATCTCACCCGAGTTCATCAGGAGCAGAGATGCTGGCCCTCCGGGCTCACTTAGCCAGCTCAGGTTGACCGACTGCCTGCCAGGCCACACGTGATCCCAATAGTCGCCGACTACATAGGCTACGACCCGCGGGTGCGGAAGGTTTATCTGACCGACGACAAGCTCGTCGTTCTCCGCGGCCAGCACACCGAGCGATCCCAGGCCTTCGGTCCTGGTGTAAGTTCCTACAAACGCCAGGTAGGCCTGGGTAGCTGCTCTCTCCCCTACTTGTCTCCCAGCGCACTCGCGAGCATATGCCCGCAAGTCTCCAGGGTTGACGACTGTCCTGTTCGCAACATAATCGAACATCTGCCGCCAGAAACCGGGGGCGGTCGAGTACGGCGCAACGAGCTTGTAATGGACGATCCACTGAGTCCGACGATCCGCTAGTGCTGAATCATTCGCCAGGAAAGTGCGGCCTAGCTCAGTCAGAGCATCCCTTTCATCCAATAGACTCGCGGCCTTCGCAAACCGATGCATCGCTTCGACTTGAACGGTGCCCAGGTTTGTCCTCTCGCGGATGTTCTTCAGCCCCGTGCCCCCTGAAGCAACACACTCGAGAACTTGGCGGATGCCGTCGCGCAGGAGAAAGAACGTCCGAAAAGCCGATAGTTGCGTATTCCCCCGTGAGGGCGGAACATCCCCGCTTACAGCTCCTTTTCCTACAGGCGGCATATCAAGCAAGCCTCCTCCCTCTCCTGCAGCCGTATGGCTGCTTCAAAAGCATCCTGCAACGAGCGGCTGGTATCAGGCCTGGCCGCGGCCCATTCCATCATTTTGCGGTGATACTCCTCGATTTCGCGCTGCCGTTCGGGCTTGCGAAGATCGTCGAGGCTCTCCCCGTCAGCCCAGGTGTATTTTTCGCCTGTTTGTGAGTTGTAATGCTCGAAACGGGCTGCCCTATCGAAGAGGTCTGGGTGCGTTCGTAAGAGTCCAAGCCACTCTATGGTCCGCTGAAAGAAACAGAAGTAGCAGCCCGAGCGCGATCTCCAAGAGTAGTACTCTGGAAGGCCAAGCCCTTCATCGTGTAATATCCGCATCACGTCGCGGTGTGTTATTCCGTTCTCCCGGAACGGAAAGACGGAGGTGATGTTCGGCTTGCGCGAGATGTAGCCCTCTCGATCCTCGTCCGCCCGTATCGCTACGTATAGCCTGACAGGGTCATCACCTACGAATCGTTCGAAAGGCTTGAGCTTGAGCTCCCGGGTGCACCATCGCATCCGGGGCGAAGGCAGATATCCTCCCCTGAGTTTCAAGTGATGCTCGAACGGCCGGTCGGGATTGAGGCGATGAATCCGCTTTTGCAACGCGGCCTCAAGCTTATCAAGGTATCGATACGTTTCGGGAAGTTCTTCGCCGGTATCACAGAAGACATACTCAACGTCCGGGATGCGATCGCGCAGATATATTGCCAGAGCTGAGCTGTCCTTCCCTCCAGAGAGCGAGACTATGTGCCGCGTCTTCCCGGTCTGATGGTCAACATTCACCGCGCAAATACCTCGTCATCCACCTGGTCTTCGGGCACGGCTCCGTGAGCTGTCGTTTCTAGGAGTATACGTGCCGCCTCGACGATCGCTGCCAGCGCCAGCTGGTTGTTGTGCCGCCCGCCGTTCACACTCTCGAGCAGGTTGCGTGCCAACTGAAGCACTTCCTCCCTTCTGGACGCAGGGTAACGCACTACTCGCCGGACATGGGGCCCCTCTGCCGTGTGTATCGTGAGCAGAACTCCGTCCTCGGCCTCGCCGAGCGCTGCCCGAAGGTTTCCCATAGCCAGCGCATCGGCAACCGCCCTCGTCAGCTGTAGCGCTCGCCGATTGAACCTATCTTCGTCCTCGCGATTCCACCTGTTTGGCGGCACGCCAGCGATATGGGCAGCAATCGACTCCAGATACTCCTGGTCCGGAAGCTCCGTAGCCGCAACGCGCCGCGCCAGGACTGCCAAATCAGAATCACTTGCAAGGTCCAATACGGAACTTGCTCTTTCCGCAAGCGTCGCGCGCCAGCGCGGCGAATCGCGAGGGACGTCGAACACCAGAAGCACAGCGTTCCGTATACGGCTCAACAGTTCTGCATAACATTTTAGCAGATCAGAAAATGAATTGTTAAGTGAAGCGAAGAAACGGTCTATCTTTTCGAAGCCGGTGTCTTGGACCGGTCGAGCCTCGAACGGAGGGAAGCCCAGTGCTCCGGGCAGATCGACGAATAGGAACCGCTCGGGACTCTTACCGAGATCGATGGCGTTTCGCACCGCGATTGCGGCAGGCGAAAGGTTTGGGGTCTTCCTTGTGTACTCGGGAAGGTTCCTCATTGCAGCGTAGATGTATCGGACGACCGGCAGCACCGCCGGTTCGACCTTGAATCCGCTGGCGAACCGCTCGACGACGGCCGCCCGCTCTCCCTTGACCTCATATGCAACTACCCGGAACGTTTCGGGCCGACGTATCAGTCGCTCCATCACCGGGGTGTCGAGCTCAACTATGAACGAGTTACCCTCGTACAGGGCCGTCCTGGCCTCGTTCACTATCAGATAGGCTGTGAGGAGCACCGGCGCGAAACCGTCTGCTACCCCGTACGGCGGACCGGTCAGTTCGTCGAACAACTCCTTGACCGGTTTTCGCTTGAGGTCGGGCGTTATTATAGACTTCTCTATCAGGGACCACGCCGCCCACAGACCGCGCTCTTTTTCGAAGGGCGCATGGATGCGCCAGTGCCCATTCTCATCTCTCCTGTGCATGCCGGTTCGAAGCAGCAGGGATTCATATATCGCCCGCTCCGGCGGGTAGAGGTTCGGATTCATGCCGAGCATCGGCTCGTGAGCCCGAGTCAACATCGCCTCGACCAGGTTGCGACGCGCCGCCGCTGCCTGAGACGTAAGCCGGCGCCGGTTGATCAGCTCGTTCTGCACCTCGGGCGCCAGTTTGTAGGTCTCGTCGCACGCTCGCGACAGTAGCAGCGCGAACGCCCTGGACCCGGTAATGTGTTGCCTCTCACCCCGCCAGAACCACTGCGCATCCGGGCTGCCGGGCCCGAAGACGCGTTCCCACTCAGCCCTGAAAGCTGTCTCTGCTGCTAGGATGCGCTCGTTCAGTTCACGGCGGGCCACCTTGTCCCGCCGTAACTCGTTGGCGTAAGTGTTTCTGACCCACTCGAGCGCGGCAATGTCTCGGGCCGCGGCTTCTAACTCATCGGTCTCAACGGCTACCCCGATTATCAAAGCAGGGTTGTCGACCAGCCGGAGGCGCCCCGCTACCTCGTCCAGCTGTTCCCTATTTCGGACAACGCACCGGAGCAGCTTGCCGTCGCGTTCGCTCGGCTTTTCCATCTCGTCTTCCAGGCTGCTCCAGTCGCACGCGGTCACCTCGAACGAGCGGAGCATGCCCGTCCTGAATGAGTGTCTTCGCGCCACAACCGGCTGTGAAGGGCACAGCTCGCAGGCTACGGAGACGGTGTAGCTGTGCCGTCCTAGGGCCGTCTCCGCGGCGGCCAGACAATCGGCTATATTGAGG
>JBMFPI010000268.1:4696-5180 GCA_049969195.1 Armatimonadota bacterium | reverse complement strand
GTCTCGGATGCGCAACCCTCCCTGCTCGACCGTTGCGTTCGCGAGGAACGACTCGGGGACTATGTCGTAGTCATAATGGATACGGGGCAGCGCGCTGGCGACCAGGTCGAATGTGTCGCTGAGCTCGCGGTCCTCCGGACCCTGCGTGCCGACCCTGTGCCGACCGCGGAACTCCCGCATCGGATAATAGAGAGCGACTTTTGCCATGTGCCTGCCCGGGCGCAGCACGTATGAGAGCCGTCCGATGTAGTCCGCGAATTTTCTGTAGTACTTCCATCCTGCCATATGATTCTCAGACGGAGGCGCATCCCACTTGCGGAAACCCTCGATCGAGTAGAAAACAGCGTGCGGGCAGAGCATGTTGATGCCCAGGCTGTACTGCCAATCGGCGATCCACTTCATCTTCTCGAAGGAAAGCGCCCATCCTGCGCACCCGTAGGTCTCGCTGATTGCCGCCTCGCGGCCTGTCAGATGGGCGATCGAG
>JBMFPI010000268.1:0-4686 GCA_049969195.1 Armatimonadota bacterium | reverse complement strand
ATGTTGGTCAGGTGTCGGGGGGTGTTCTCAAATCCGCCATAGGCAACCTCGGTGACCTCGCCGAGGTGGTCGGTGCCGGGAATGTGCAGATAAGTCAGGACGCGCGGCAGATCCGCCTGAAAACCGGTGTTGAGATAGAGGCCTTCTTCGAAGAGCACGTGCCCTGTGAGTTTGAGGTTGCGTTCCTCGCACCATCGGCTGTAAGGTTCGAAGAATGCCTTGATGTACAGGTCGGCTACCGTGTCCCAAAATGCGCACCTTACGCGCGCGGTTTCTCGGTCAACTTGATGAAACAGGTGCGGCAGAAACTCTTCAGCCGACATGCCGACCCGCTGCGTCATCTCCTGCTCGATGCGGTCGTTCCAGACTACGACCCGCGTGTTGCTGCGCCGACCGTACCAGTTGATGTTGTGGTGCCAAGGCAGCAGGGTGGGCTCGTCCGTGAAGATGCCTTTGATGGTTTTGCCGAAGTGTTTTCCGAGCGCATCTTCGTAGGGCTTGAGGGTCAGATCAAAGAACGCCTGCGTTGCCTCCGGGTTGAGGTAATCGACGCCGAATATCGCATCGTTCGCATCATCGAGAACGCGCCTGGCGTACTCGCCGTTGTCGGTCAGTTCGACGAACTTTGGGCGGTATTCCCAGATTCTGCTTATCTTGAGGTTACCGATGCCGCTGGGGAAGCCGTTCTCATCGTATAACCAGACCTCCATCCCAAGCCCGCCGGCGAGTTCGACCGTGTGCCTGATAAGTGCCATCCACTCGGTCGAGAGATACTCCGTTTCCAGGCCGAACCTGGCGTGCACGAAGAAGCCGCCGAGTCCTTTGTCGTAAAAATCACGTATTTGCGCCTCAATTTCGTCCGCGCGCAGTATGGAATTCCAGAACCAGAACGGGATCGGTCTGTACTCCGACGGCGGGTCTGCGAATGTTTCAGGCCTGAGCATGCAGTAATTCTACAGCCCGGTGTTTGCAAGATCAATGCAAGAAAACGCGGGTGCCGCACCGGATTGAAGGGCGCAAAGTCGATCCCCGAATAATCTAACCCTCACCCCGGCCTTCTCCCGTCGAGGGAGAGGGGCGCGGTTCCGCGGGAGTTGCGTCATGCTGAACTTGTTTCAGCATCTAGTCGTCGCAGGGATCGATCCTGAATGAAGTTCGGGATGACGAGATCCCGGGAGTTTGCGGCCGTTAGAGCGAACCGATGCCTGAGCCCGACCGGAAATGACACGGCACCCGCAATATGTTATAATTCGACCGTTGAAAACGCGGGAGCATACGGAGGTTTCCCCATCTCACATGGACACCAGTGATTTCAGAAATGGGCTGTCGATTATCGTCGACGGCGACATCTATACGATTGTGGAGTTCCAGCACGTCAAGCCGGGCAAGGGTGGGGCGTTTGTGAGGAGCAAACTGAAGAACGTCCGCACGGGCGCGGTAATCGACAAGACCTGGCGCGCGGGCGAAAGGATGGAGCAAGCCATTCTTGAACGCTACCCGATGCAGTTCAGCTACGAGCAAGACGGAGAATACTACTTCATGGATCCTGAGACCTATGAGATGGTCCCGATCCCGAAAGAGAAGATCGGCGAGGGGATCAAGTTTCTGAAGGAGGGCCTCGAGGTCACCGCCCTTGCGCACAAGGACGAGATAATCAATATCGAACTGCCTTTGACAATCGAGGCGGTCGTGGCGGATACCGACCCTGGAGTGCGTGGGGACACGGCGTCGGGCGGCAGCAAACCCGCTACACTCGAAACCGGCGCCGTGATCCAGGTCCCGTTCTTCATCAACGTAGGCGACAGGGTCAAGGTCGATACGCGCACCGGGGAGTATCTGGAAAGGTGTAAAGACTGAGCCGCACGCCCGTCCGGCCCGGGAGAACGTCGAGCATGAGGCCCAGCACACATGCCCGCAGCCAGATCGTAGGCCTGATCGACCAGATTACCAATCTGGGGCTAAAGGTTGGGTTGGCGGCGGCGGGCCTTGCGTTCATTTTTCTACTCGTTGTAACATACGGCGGTCACGTAGCCTTTGCGGCGAAAGCCGGCGGCAGCCAGATGGCCTACCTGCGGGACAGTGTCAGCCTCGCGGTGCGGATGCTCGTAATAGGCTCTGCGGCAGCCGTCACGTCCCTGGTGATCCGGTTTCCGCGCGAGGAAACGCTCGGGCAGGTGCTGTCGCTCGTTGGGGCCGTGCTGTACTTCGGTATGCCGGTGTTGTTCGGCTGGACGGTGGATGTCCGAACGGCGAGCGCGAAGCCGGTGCTCAGCTCAATCCTGGAGTCCGTGCGCACGGCAGGAGGCATAGCACTACTACCGGGGCTGACTCTTGTTGTGCGTGACGCCATACTGCGAGTCTGGACCGGCGCGGCGCGTCGGCGTATCCAGGTGCGGCGGTGGGGCGATGAGGACGAGCGGGGCACGAGAAGGCGCGGGTCCAAGTTTCTCCCAAGCTGTTGGGATATGGAGTTCTGTCGTGACTTCGTGCGAAAGGTCTGTCCGGCCTGGGAGAAGCGGAAACCTTGCTGGCGTATAAAAATCGGCTGCTACTGCGATGAACGCACCATACTGAAGGCGATGAAGGCGGAGGGCAAGGATAACGCATACGCTCAGGGGATCATCAAGAGTCTCGAGCTCGACCGACCCGCAAGATCGCATCTGTCGAAGAAGCTCAAGCGTGAACGCTGCCGGCGGTGCTTGATCTACGCCAACCATCAGCGGCAGAAATATCGGCTGCTTAGCCCGATGGTGTTTCCGGCAGTCTTGCTTCTACTTTATGTTTACTATGTTCCCATCAGCTCCGCGGTCGGCGGCGTGCTGGAGAAGGCCGACAGGTTTATGAGCTTCCTAACATACCGGCCGCAGGACGCAGGTGCCCTCGGCGGCGATGTACCTGTGCTGACGGCGCTGGCTCTAGTCTGGCTTACCATTGTGGCAATCAGTTACGCGCTCAAGGTCCTGGAGTATCTTCTTTTCGAGCTGCAGGTGTAGCGGTGGATATAGCAAAGATTGAAGAATTGATTCAGGTGCTGGAGTCTTCGCGGACCGAGGAGCTTCTGGTTCGCAAGGGCGAGGTGAGCGTCCACATCAGGAAGGGACAAAGGCCGTCTTGCGCCGTGTCTTCTTCCGCGCAGCCGGAAGCGTGTGCCGAGGCGGCAGATGAACAGTGCGCCCGAGACTATGTCATACGAGCGCCAATGGTCGGGATATTCCATGCCGTAGACGGGGTGACCGAAGAGGGCGCTCACATCTCAGCGGGGCAGGTGGTGGGCGCGATAGAGTCTATGAAGCTCCTGAACGACGTCATCGCGGAGGTCTCGGGCGTAGTGCGGGAGACCATGGTCGAGGACGGCATGCCCGTCGAGTACGGGCAGCCGCTGTGCCGTATTGAACCGGACTCGGGGTAGAATGATGAAGCTTGATACGCGGGGAAACTGGACTTTGATAGGGCTGCTAGCGGCCGTGGCGATCATAGTAGTATTGGCCGCGGTTTACTTCGGGCGAGGCGGCGGGGTAACTACGGTCAAATCCGACAGTCCGCTTCTGGATAAATCGAGTACGAAGCAGACGGTTGTCGGCAAGTCGATCGAGACCGGCAAGGCCGCCCAGTGCCGGCAGCAGCTTGATCAGATCAGAAAAGGGATCGAAACGTACAAGGCTACCAATGCGACGGAGACGAACCCCCCGACGCTGAACGATATAGGCCTGGGGGTCTCGACTGACTTTTTCCGGTGTCCGGTGTCCAATCAGCCGTATTCGTATGACCCGGCGACGGGAAAGGTGACGTGTATGACGCACCCCAATTACTGAGGCTCGCTTTTGCGAACACTGGAACCGCGCGGGCCGCTTCGACAGGGTGCGCTTGTAGGCTGTTAGATGAAGTCGTTGTGATAGAACACAAAACCGGCGTTTTCGGCGGTGCAATGCTCTTCAGCTAAGCGGAAGAGTCGCAGAAAACTTGCCTATCGCAACGGCCCGGTTAGATGTGTCAAATAACGAGGGCTAGAGGTCTGCCTTGTTCAAGAAAATTCTCGTAGCAAACCGCGGCGAAATAGCCGTAAGGGTAATTCGGGCGTGCAAGGAGATGGGTATCGCGACGGTCGCGATCTACTCCGAGGCCGACCGCGACTCGCTGCACGTAAGGATGGCCGATGAGGCGGTGTGCGTGGGGCCGCCTCCAAGCAAAGACAGCTATCTCAACATGCCGAATATCATCTCCGCGGCAATCATCTCCGGCGCGGAGGCGATCCACCCCGGCTACGCCTACTTCTCCGAACAGGCGAGCTTCGCCGAGGCCTGCGAAGCATGCAATCTAAAGTTCATCGGCCCGAAGTCGCACGCAATCGAGCTGATGGGCGACAAAGCAAGAGCGAAGGAAACCGCAGCGAAAGCCGGCGTGCCGGTCATCCCCGGCAGCAAGGGCACCATTCAGAGCGACCAGGACGCGTTCAGGACCGCCTCGAAGATGGGCTATCCGGTGAGGCTTAAGGCGACGGCCGGCGGGGGCGGCCGTGGCATACGCGTAGTTCACAGCGAGGAGGACCTGGCCGGAGCGTTGAGGGTCGCAGGCGCCGAGGCGGAATCCGCCTTTGGCAATGCGGAACTGTATATCGAGAAGGAAATCGAGGAACCGCGCCACATTGAGATACAGGTCCTGGGCGACGAGCACGGGCACTACGTGCAC
>JBMFPI010000267.1:0-5184 GCA_049969195.1 Armatimonadota bacterium | reverse complement strand
AGAACGGTCGTGTTCTCTTTGAACGGATAAATCCCCGGCTTCATGACGTAGCCCAGAACGTATATCTGGTTTTCGTAGGTCATGGGGGGTATGTAAATGATGTCGCCCTTCTGCAGCTCATAGTTCTGCGAAAGATCGCCCTCGTTGTAGAGCTTGCGAAGGTTTATGGGGATCGACGTTCCCTTGCGTGTCAGAACCGCGTTCTCCAGCCAAGCGTTATCCTGGTAGCTTCCGGCCTGAGCTATGGCGTCCATTATCGTGTCGCCGTCTCTGAACGTCACCTCTCCAGGCCGATTGACCGCACCTCCCACTCGACATGTCGGCCGATGCACGCTGAGAACCGTAATTTGGATTCGGGCGTTGGCAAGTATGCCCGCCTCCTCGAGTTTCTTGGCTATGCTCTGCGCAAGCTCTGCCTGCGTGAGGCCGGCGGCCTGAACCTCCCCGATGTAGGCGATGTTGATCTTGCCGTCGGGAGTAACCTGGACCTGAGGATTGCTGAGCTGCTGTTCGTTATAGACTTCCACACGCAGCACATCCTCTTCCGCCAATCGGTAATTCGCATCTACGAGGGCTGCGGGCGCGGGGATGTTTCGTTCATCGGACGTGCCGGGTGTAGTCGAGTCCTGTGCGGCGGTGGGCAGGGAGGCGGCGCACAGTGCAACCATTGCCCACCAGCAGCCAACGAGCGCGGGTGCTCTTATTGTCACGTGTTTCCCTCCTGTTATGCCCAAAGACCTGAGCCCGGCAGTACCATTATTGCCGCAGCTCAAGCTGTCCTTTAGGCCGCATTGCACACTCGACGGTACGGATTACGCCGCACACAGGCTATTTGTTCCCAACGGTCACTTATTTGCCGTCTCATTCGAAGCGCCAAACCCATCTCCCGGCACGCACAGGCTTTCCCCGACTTGCCGGTCCGCCCCGTGCTACGAGGTTCCAACGAGCCGAGCTTCGTCAGCGGTAACCTCTTTTTCAACCGGCCCTTCCGCCGCAAGTCGGACGGATATTATCTTGCTTACCCCGGGCTCCTCCATCGTGACGCCGTACAGGCTGTCGGAGGCTTCCATGGTGGCCCGGTTGTGTGTGACGACTACGAATTGGGAACGTTTCGCGAACTCCTTGAGAACCTCAGCAAACCGCTCGACATTGCTCTCGTCGAGCGGCGCATCAACCTCGTCGAGCAAGACGAAGGGGCTTGGTTTCACCATCAGCAGGGCAAAGATCAGCGCGGCTGCCGTCAGCGCCCTCTCGCCACCCGAAAGAAGTGCCATATCCTGCATTTTCTTGCCCGGCGGTTGAACAGCCACCTCGACCCCTGTTTCGAGGACGTCGTCGGGATTGGTCAGCGAAAGGCGTGTTGTCCCGCCGCCAAACAGGCGCTTGAACATAGTGTCAAAGTTCGAGGCAGCCGCGTTGAAAGTACGCGTGAACAAGTCACGCGTGTTGGCATCGATTTCGCGGATGGCTTCGGTTATCTGAGCCTTGGCGCTCTCCAGGTCCGCGCGCTGAGCAGTAAGGAAATCCCAGCGTTCCTTGACCCGATCGTATTCCTCAATTGCCCCGGTGTTCACCGGCCCCATTTCCTTAATCTCCCGTCTGAGTCGAGCTACCTCGGTAGCCGCGCCGCGTTCGATCTCGATTTCTTCTTCCGGCCACTCCATCGCCTGTTCGTAGCCGAGCTCGTATTCCTGGAGTAGACGATCAGTGATCTGGCTGATCTGAACCTCAAGTCGAGCCTGCTTAACCTCAGCCTCGTGAGCCTCGTTTTCCGCCCGAGCCCTTTCGCTTGTGGTCTCTCTTATCCGGCCCTCGAGTTCGGCCACACGCCGCACGGCGTCGCCGCGCGCAACCACAAGCTCATTGAGGCGCGTATTCGCTGCTGTCAGGAGTTCACGCTGCCGCATCATCTCGCCGTCCAGCGTATTTCTTTCGGCCAGAATCGTCTCAATCTCAGCCAAAGCACCATCAAGATCCGCCCGACGGGACCGCAGCGCGTCTTCAAGGTCGCGAAGCGCATCGCGCACACCCTGCAGCGAGGCACGCACGGAGACGTTTCGTTCTACGCTGGAGGCCAGCTCGACCTTGAGCCTTGTCAGTTCCTCCCGTGCGGCAGATAGCTGGGCCTGAAGAATTTCGATATCCTGTTGCGCACCTGAGACTTTTCGGTCTAGGTCCTCGTCAACGCGCCCCGCGCTGCCGATCTCTTCCTCGAGACGCGCAGCGTTCGCGGACGTGACTGAAAGCAGTTCTTCAGTCTCATCGCGTTCGCGGCGAGCCGACTCGATCTGCCTCATGAGCCGCGCGACTTCGTCCTCAAGAAGATCGACTTGCTTCCTGTTTTCGGCAAGCTGAAGACGCTCTTCGGCAAGAGTGCGGACCCTGGACTCAACCGCGCTCGCGAGTTCGGCCGTGCGCGTGTTTGCCGCAGTCACCTCGGCCGCCAGAGCCTGCTCCGTTCGAGTCAGGTTTTTGACTTCGGCCCCAAGGGCCTCGATGCGCTGCTTTCGGATCAGCAGACCCGAACCCTTGCCCTTAATGGTTCCGACCGTAACCGAGCCGTTGGCAAGAATCATCTCGCCCTCGAGGGTCACTATCTTACTCCAACCGCTGAGTTTCCGAGCCAGGGAAACGGCATTGTCCAGCGTGTCGGCTACGACCGTTTTGCCGAGAAGCACACGCATCGCGGGGGAGTATTTGCCGTGGAACTGCACGAGATTCAAGGCGATGCCGAGATAGCCGTCGCGGCCCTCCGTCCCGCCCCGCACTTCGCCTTCGGGCGAGCGCATCATGTCCAGGGGCAAGAAGGTAGCTCTGCCGGTCCGGCGTGCCTTGAGGTAAGCACTGGCTGCCTTGACCTGCTCGATGGAATCCGCAATGATATCCTGCACCCCTGCACCAAGCGCGGTTTCGATCGCCAGCGCATACCCTTCCGGGACGGTCAAGACGTCAGCCACCACAGCGAACACGCCTTTGATCTCCCCCGACCTAGCCGCATCGATGACGCTACGCACGCCCTCATAGAAGCCCTCGTGAGACTCGGCGGTCTCACGCAGCGTCGCCAAACGCGAACTCACAGCCGCCAGTTCGTGTGAGACATCAGCGTGCTTCCGGGCAAGATCGGCGGCTCGAGCTTGCGCATCGGAGCGTTCATTTTCAAGCTGACCGATCTCGGCCTCAATCTTGCTTATCCGCTCTTTCGCGGAGCGAGCTTCCGCATCCGCCCGATCCCTCCGGGTCGACGCCTCCGAAGCCCGCTCTTCGAGCCTGGAGATCTCCTCGTCGCGCCTGGCAAGAGCAGCACTGAGCTGGTCCATTCTCTCTCGCGCGTTCTGCAGAGCGCTCCGTTTGGCTGCAAGCTCCCGCGCGACTTGCAGATGATCCGACTTCTGCTCGTTTACCGCCCGCGAAGCGCGGTCGAGTTGCTGCTGAAGCAGTTCTACGTTCCGGGCCGCAGCCTCGACAGCCTTTTCGGCCTGCGACTGTGACTGAGTCCCGGCAGCTTCCAGCGCCTCAAGCTCCCCAATTCTCGTGCGGGTTTCCTCGAGCTTGCAGGTCAGGCGATTTATGTCCTCCTCTGCTCGTTCCCTTGCAATACCGGCAGCCTTAAGGCGCTCATCCGCAAGTGCGCGGTTACTCTCGAGGCGCTGAGTGTTGGCGACCAGGCTCTGCGAGACCTTGCGGGCGGCCTCGACCTCTTCCTCCAATCGTGCGAGCTCCGAGCTGAGCCTGGTGCGCTCGGCGTCCAGTTCGACCAGGCGGCGGTTGCAATCCTCTACGACCGACTCGGCCTCTTTTCTTGAGGTGCGCACCTCGGCCAATGACGCAGTGAAGCGCTTGAGATCGCGGATCAACAGGCCGATCTCAATATCCCAGAGGCGGGCCTGCAGTTCGTTGTATCGTTTCGCCTGCTCGGCCTGCTGCGCCAGAGGCTCGATTCGGCCCCCTATCTCCGCCATTATGTCACATACGCGGCGAAGGTTGGCTTCAGTGCGCTCGAGCTTCCGCAGGGCCTCGTCGCGTCGGTAGCGGTACTTCTTGATGCCGGCGGCTTCTTCGAAAAGCTCGCGCCGGTCCTCAGGTCTGGCTGAGAGCACCGCGTCGATCTCGCCCTGGCTGACAATGGAATATGCCTCGCGCCCAAGGCCCGTGTCAAGAAAGAGCTCGTATATGTCCTTAAGTCGGCAGCGAGTCTTGTTGATGAAGTACTCGCCTTCCCCCGAGCGAAATGCGCGACGGGTGATGGTAACCTCGTCGAAGTTGATCGGCAGCGTGCCGCAGGAGTTGTCCAGAGTCAGCGATACCTCGGCCATACCGATGGCGCGCCGCCTTTCGCTGCCGTTGAAAATCACGTCGGTCGTGCGCTGGCCGCGGAGGTTGCGCACGTTGGACTCGCCCAGCACCCACAGCAGCGCGTCGGCGATGTTGCTCTTGCCGGCCCCGTTTGGGCCGACTATCGCCGTTATCCCGTTGCTGAGTTCGATCTGAGTCTTGTCGGCAAAAGTCTTGAAACCGAGCAGTTCCAGTCGTTTGATGAACATAGCTATGCTGCCGGCCTCGCCCGCTTTTCAGCCCAGGCTCTGAGACCCGCGATATCCTCGGCCATCGTTACGGATATCGGCACGCTTTCCTCCAGAGACGTGAGCACGAACCTGTCGGTCAGATCTGTTCCCGCCGCAAAGGCCACATACAGAGCGGAAACGATCGCCTGCTCAATCTCTGCTCCGCTGAAACCCTCGGATGCGGAGGCGAACGAATCGATGTCGAATTTCGCAGGATCGCGGCCCCGCTTGGCGAGGTGGATTTGAAATATCTCCTTTCGTTCGTCGAGTCCCGGCAGGTCCACGAAGAATATCTCGTCGAATCTGCCCTTTCTCAAGAGCTCCGGCGGGAGCTGGCTCACATCGTTGGCAGTGGCGACAACGAAAACGGGCGCGGTCTTCTCCTGCAGCCAGGTTACGAACGTCCCAAAGACTCGGGAGGTCGTGCCCGCGTCCGAAAAAGGGGAGCTCTGCACACCGGCAAAGCCCTTTTCCATCTCGTCCATCCACAGGACCACCGGCGCGACCGACTCCGCCACCTGGATCGCCCTTCGCACGTTCTGTTCGCTCGACCCGACGATCCCGCTGAATATCTTGCCCACGTCCAGCCTCAGCAGCGGCAGGTTCCAAAGCGAGGCAACTG
>JBMFPI010000266.1:0-5199 GCA_049969195.1 Armatimonadota bacterium | reverse complement strand
ATCGAGCCGGTCGAACAAATCGGCGCAATCGCCAGGGAACGCGGGATTCACTTCCACACGGACACGGTACAGACAATCGGACACATACCGGTCGATGTGAACTCGATTAACTGCGACTCGCTTGCGATCTCGGCGCACAAACTCTACGGGCCGAAGGGTGTCGGGGCGATGTATGTGCGCAAGGGCGCGCGGGTTGAGAAGTTCATCCGCGGCGGCGGACAGGAGAACAACCGGCGCGCAGGAACGCACAACGTCGCCGGGATAGTCGGATTCGGCAAGGCGGCAGAGCTTGCCCAGAGCCGAATGGCCGAGGAAGCGGAGAAGACCAGGCGCCTGAGGGACGCGCTGATCGCGGGCATCGAATCGAAGATCGAGGACGTAAAGCTCAACGGCGACCGCGTCAAGCGCCTGCCGAACAACGTGAACTTCTCATTCGAGGCTGTCGAAGGGGAGTCGATGATCCTGATGATGGACATGAACGGGATCTGCGTCTCCTCCGGCTCGGCATGCACCTCCGGCTCGCTGGACCCGTCGCACGTACTTATGGCTTTGGGACTGCGGCACGAGCAGGCGCACGGCTCGCTCCGGATGACGCTCGGCAAAGACAACACTGACTCGCACGTGGAACGAGTGCTTGAAGTGCTGCCCGGGATAGTGCGGAAACTCAGGGAGATGTCGCCGCTCTACCAGAAGACCTGATTTGTCCGGAGAAGCTATGCACAGCAGAGCCAAGCTGGCGTTGGCAGTGCTCACCTCGCCGAGCGCGGCATTCGAGGAAATCCTTGAAAGGCGCCTGCTGGGGACGGCGCTACTGATTGTTGCGGCCGCGGGGGTGCTCGCGTGTGTCCGCGCATATCTGGCGGCTTCGGTCCTCGGCCCCGTTCACTATTTCGCGCTCGGAAGGTACAATCCCCTCACGTGGTTCGGGTTGTTCTTGCTTTATGCGCTTGCGCTGCAGAAGCTGCTGAAATGGGTCGGAACCCAGACGGACTATCTGCGGCTGCTCATCGTGATGGGCTGGGCGCAGGCCGCGCTGGTGATTGTCGAGGCGCTTGCGGTTATCGGAGGAGCAATGGCTGCCGCCGGGACCTCGGCCGGGATGGCAACGCAGTTCATTGATGCCGCGAGCGCGGTGCTCCAGATCGGATATGCGGCTCTGATCGGATTAGGCATACACGTCGCTTCCGGCGCCCCGACCGCGCGCGGGGTGATGAGCTATGTCGTGGTTGCGTTCGCGGCCATAATCGGGTTCAGCGTGACCTATGCAAACTCGCGGCTCAAGCTCTTCGCGGATGCACTGCCCGGTATAGCGGATGCTGCTCAGCAGGTGGCGGCAAGCGACGCAAGTGCCTGGGTGGCGGCATCCGTGGCTGGACTGGTCTTGGGGCTGGCTCAGCTTGGGAAGTGTCTCGGTTGGCAAAGAGGGCGGTCTGCGCGGCTTGCGGCGACCGCAGGAGCCATCGGCGCTGTGCTTTTGGGCGTATACCTTCACGCCTTCGTAAAGTCCGACTACTACGGCCGGCTCATCGCCGCTCAGCGCGACTACGACCTCGGGAGGTTCGAAAGAGCTGCTCGCGAGATCAGGCTACTCATACCTCTGAGCAAGTACGCCGCCCCCGGGCTTACACTGGACGCCGCTGATGTCTACTATCTGCTGAGGGACTCAGAGCTTGCGATCCGGTACTACCGCAAGTTCGAGAAGATGGTTCGCAAGGCAAACCTGGGCAAGGACGAGGGTAGGCAGCTCGCCCGGCCTCTCGCCGGAGTCGGCGCGGCATACGATCTGGACGGCAGATACCAGCTTGCGCTAGAGGAGTTTCAGGCAGCTCAGAAGGCGTGGCCGGAGTTCAGGGACCCGTGGGTTCGGGCGGCGGTGACTTACAACCGGCTGGGAGATTACCCTAAAGCCGTCGAATGTGCCGAGCACGCGACCGGCAAGCTGAAGTCCAGGGCGGCAGTTGCGTATGCCGCGCTCGCGCAAGCTTATGCAGGACTTGGGGACACCGCGAAGGCTCGGATGGCCTATCGTGAACTCAGGAAAATAGACGACGAACTGGCCGCGAGGATCGGGACCGGGCCCGATCAGTGGAAGAACGCCGTCAGCAAGCTCACGCCCCAGGACCTCAAGTTTCCTCTCGAGAAAGAGCCTGCTCCGCCGCCCAAGAAACCATCGCATGCGCCCAGGAGCAGGTAGAGCCCGCCACGCTGGCTTTCCGTTGGAGCGATACTACCTCGGTCATTGATGGCCTTCCGTGAACACTCAGGCAGTTGCGATGGACGCGCTTTCGGCGACCCGACGCCCCTTGACTAAGCGATAGAATCACCGAAGACGCGTCTATCCCAACATCCCAGCAAAGGGACAGTTCGGTTCAGCGGGGATCGCGTCACGCTGAACTTGTTTCAGCATCCAGGCGCCGAAGCGACCGATCCTGAATCAAGTTCAGGATGCTCGTCCGCGGGCGTTTTCTATCCTCCGGGAACGACTGGGGTGACGAGCCCGGCAAGCCCGCGCGGAGCTGAGCTGTCGGAGCATACAGAGTGAGCCTATCACCCTCACCCTGCCCCCCTCTCGTCGATGGAGAGGGAGACGCGTAGCCGAACCGTTGTTACACACTCCAGGAAGAGTAGCCGCTCGCCGTGCACAAGCTTGACGCCGCGACGTGCTTCCTGTAAGCTGTAGCCGGCCCGCGCGCGTGAGTTCTTCCGCGGCCGTGTCTTAGCCGGCTATGTCTGCTACCTCTGAGCGCAAATCTGAATCTCGCAACGGTAAGCTCTTCGACATAAATGTCGAGCCGATGCCGCCGCTGAAGATCGCGGAGATATTGGAATCCGGTGGCGAAGCGGTGGAGCGGTATCTGGGCCGGGAAATATACGCGAATCCACGGCCGGACTACCTGCTGCGCCAACGGATACGCCTGGCTGAGACCGCCAGGCTGCACGCTCACCGCGTCGGGGACACGCCAACCTATCTACTCCGCGCGCCCGGCCGTCTCAATGCGTTCCTGGAGTACCTGGACATGTGCGCCGGAGACCACATGTCCACTACAATCGACGGCGATATCCCGGTCGCCGTATCGCCGCGCGATGACGACATCTTGAGCTGCGCCAACATCAATCCTCTTTTTGCGCCAGAAGACGTCTCGATCAACACCGAGTTTCGGCGCTTTGCCGACGAGCCGTGGGACAGGTACGCCGTGTCCTTGGAGGACAACTGGGACAACCGGACCAGAGTCTACCCTCATTGGGGGCGCCCACAGGGCAACTGGCTCAACTACGTTATCAGTTCGTACCTAAGGACGATGTGGGAATCTCCCCACCTGCGGCTGCGAGGTGCCGACCTCACGTTCGGTCGAGCGACTGCGCCTTTCAGAGCGGGCACAAGTTCTTCCTCAGCGGTGGTGGTTTTGGGGTTCCTGGCTATGTACCTTACAAACAGGGACCTGTTGCCGCGGTGGGACGCTTCAAAAGTCTGCAGCCTTCTCGGCGAGGCGGAATGGTACGTGGGCACGCACGGCGGGGCCAACGATCAGACAACAATACTGATGAACGGCCCGAACCAGGTCCTCTATAACCGCCACTCGCGACCCGTTCTGGAATCCACTCCGCTGCCTTTTCTGAGGGGAATCCACGTAGTCCTGGCAAACTCGTTGTGGGAAGTCAACAAGTCGCTCACCGGAAACCAAAGCTTCAACATGCGGAAAGGGTGGATGGAGATTGGCGACGAGATAATGAAGCTTATCATCGGCGCCGTCCGGGAGGCGCGGGGGCAAGGGAAGGCGTCCGGAGCCGGGTGGCTTGCGAGGCTCGTCAAAGACAGATTCGGGTTCACGGCAGGCGGCGACCTGCCTCTCCTGGAGTCGCACCCTGAGTATTGGGAGAAGATCGAGGCCAACTACCACAAGTTCGGAAGCCTGGATGAATCGATCCTGGGCATTCCAAACCAGGCCATTGAGGAGCTGATCCTGCTGCTGCCGGTCAAGCTCACCCCGGTCGAGGCCGGACAGGTTCTCGGCAAGGATCCGCAGACAATCGAACAGCTCTACACCAAGCCCAAGCGCGCGATCGGCGGTTATCACACCCGCACGACTGCGCGGTTCTTCCATAAGGAAAACATGATCGGGCGGAAGCTGGAGGCGATCTTCCTGGAGGCGGAGGCGCGGGTTGCCTCCGGGGAGCTGTCGCCCGATTCCGACGAGTATGACCGGTATCGGCTGGAGGTCGGCGACCTCGTTGACCGGCTGCAGCATGCACTCTGCTTCGACTTCCGGGTATCCAATCCCCAGCTCGACCGCCTGCTTGACATCGCCCGCCGAGGCCCCGGGTATCTCGGCGGCAAGCTGACGGGTGCGGGCAAGGGCGGATGCGTGTCGATACTGGTTCGGGAGAGCGAGTCCGAAGCGATGTGCCGTTACTTGGACCGGGAGTACTACTCAAGGCGCGAAAATTTCGACGATTATCGCCAGGTTCTCGAGGACGCACTCCGTTACTACGAGCCGGGCACACTCGAGCGCGACTCCGCCGCCGAGCAGCTCGCCAACCTGGACCGCGCGCTCTCCTCGATCGAGAATCAGCGCACCGTGATCACCTTCAGCCGGGGCGCATGTGCCCTGGACCTGTGGTTCGCGCGGTAGGCCGTCGGGGCTGGCTACGGCAGCTTGCCCTCGCTGAGGTCGCGGTAGATCGACGCGATCTCCTCCAGCGGGGCGGAAAAGTATCCCCGGTAGACCTCTCCTCGCCTCAGGCATTCATAGATCGCGCCGGCTAGGCCGTCCCGATTTCGGCTGCGCCCGTTCGCCTCCAGGATCACTAGGTCGCTGCTGAATCCTGCCAGGATTTTCGCTTTGGCGCCGGCTAGCACTTCACGTGCGGCTAGCCTGTTTCGCCCTGCGGGGAGCGGCATATTCTTCGTAGCGTCGTCGTAGCCCGGGTACTCGCCCCTCTGGGTGTTCGCGTAGTCCCATGCAACTGCAACCAGGTCCCACGCGACGGGCCGTGTTTGCAAGTTACGCGCTGCGATCCAATTACGAAGGGCATCGGCCCCAAAGCCTGGCGAAAGCCAGTCCTCGTTGGTCTTGCCATGGCACATGCCGCCCCAGGTGTCCTGCACCGCTTGCACAAAAGGCGGTTTGACCGTAAGCGTCAAGCCAGGCACACCTGGACGGGTGTTATGACAGCCCGACTTGGTCGACGCTTGGGGGT
>JBMFPI010000265.1:0-5218 GCA_049969195.1 Armatimonadota bacterium | reverse complement strand
GGGCTCGGAAAAACGAACGACGCATCGGGAGATCTTTTCGGACACAGTATAGCGGTCTCCAAACTACCCGCGGCGCAGATCGAGAAGCTCAAGTCGGCGGGAGAACCTATATGGTGGAAAGCGGAGCCGCGCAGCGTCGCTGCCGGGGGCGTCGGACAAATTGTGATGCGGCTTCGCCGTCGGCCTTCAGCCGGGGCTATAAACATCGCGATCGTTTTCGACGCCGTTACCCTCAGGACATCGGTTTCGACCACCACGGTCAACCCGCGCTTCGATGGGATCCTGTTCAACCCCGAGCTCGACACGGTTTACCTTTATCTGCGGCACCCCGGGGGCGGCGTCAAGCCGGACCGGGTGTTCATGGACGGCAAGAACCTCACTCGGCTCGCCAGGATCGGAGCCGACAGGGACGTGGCTGTAGTCCCGATTGTTATCAAACTGCCCAGGCCGCTGGAGCAGATGACTTACCATTGTTTTCGCGTCGGGTACCCGGACGGGACCGCGGCGACCGCCGGCATCCGCGCTTGGGGTAACGAACTGGTCTACGGCATCTGGGGATCCGAAGGCGACGCCCGCGCGGCCTACAAAGACTGGGCCGCGCACAACTTCAACGTCCATATGGGCCACGGCGACAAGCAGACGATGGAGATGTCGCTGGCCCCCCAGGGAAGCGAGTTCCTCAAATCGCTCGGCTTTCGCAATATGGCGACCTGGTTCGGCAACGCCAGGAACCCGATATTCTACTTCCTACTGGACGAGCCGGACGCGCATGATCACGACATAGACGATCTCCCGGTCGGGGACAGGCTCGGTTTGCTTGGGCAGTCCCTGGTGGAGAGAGCCGAGGTACTCCGCGCGAAGGACCCGAAAACGCCGATCCTACTCAACATCGATAACACTTACAAGCCCGAGAACTGGTATATGTACCATCAGCTCGCGGACATCCCGTGGATCGATCCCTACTACCAGAGCGAGCTCGACATCACCTATCTGAAACGCCCGGGCCGGCTGTCGGCATTTGCGAAGCCGACCTACGTTTTCGCGGCCGCCTTCATTAGCCAGTCGGCGTGCCGACCGAAGCCGCTTCATGTGATACTGTGCTCCACCAGCTACGCGGCGCCGAATGGGACAACCGGCTACAACGGCAGATTTCCAACGCCGGAAGAGAAGAGGCTCGAGGCATACTACGCGATCGCGGCGGGAGCGAAGGGCATCTCATACTGGTGGTTTACGCCGTCCCGCGACTGCAACGGGATGGGCGCGGACGTCCCGGAGGCCAGGGCGCTCTATCGCGAGGTCGGGCTGCTCGGGGCTGAGCTGCGCACCGCAGGGCCGTTGATCACCACAAGCTGCCCGGTCAGGCTGCCGATCAAGACCCATCGGCTCTTGACCGCGCGCTCACTTGTGCGCGGGCTCGACGCAGCCGCCGTCATACTCACCAACGAAAACGTACTCTCCGACCGGGTCGGAACGCACTACCAGCCCGTCCAGGAGGTCAAGCTGGCCTTACAACCGCCGTCCTGGCTGAAGCCGGTGGACGTGTTCGAGGTGACCTGCGACGGCATCAAGGACGTCACCTGGAAGCTCGACGGCTCGCAGGTCGCAATGGAGCTAGGCAGGGTAGACCTCACCAAGTTCCTAGTTGTCACGTCGGACCCTGCGCTGCGTGGACGGCTGAAGAGCCTGTATGAAAGCAAGTTCGCCGCGAACGCGGCGGCGCTGAAGGGGGCGAAATGATGAAAGGGAACTTGATCCTGATCGGTCTTTGTATTGCGGTTCTGGCTACCGGCCAGGCGGGTCAATGCAAGCTGCTCGAAGTAACGGGTGCGAGCTACTTTGCCGACAAGCCTTTCCCGGAGTACATGCCGATGTGGGGAGAGGGGTGGTCGCTCAAAGACCCGGAAGGCAATCCGCTGCTTTACGCGAAGCCCGGGATGCCCCTCGGTGGGTATGCGTTCGTTTACTTCCGGAATGATTCATCCGAGGCGGTTCAGATCACCGACCTGGTCGTCGAGGGGATCAAGCTTTCGGAAGGCCTGGGCGTCACGCACGTTCCCAAGAGCGCCGATGAGCGGTATCAGTCCAGCATCTACCTTTCCAAGCTTCCGAAGGAGCAGATCGAGAAGCTCAAGAGCGTGGGCGAACCTGTGTGGTGGAAGGCGGAGCCGATGACGATAGACGGCGGCCACTACGGTGAGATCGTCCTCCGGCTGCGCAGAGATCCCCCTTCAGGAAACTTGAAGTTCGGGATAGTGACCGATAGAGGGGAAACCGTCGATGTGGCCGTGCCGGTCGGACCTGCGCGGCCTAGGTTCGAGACCATCGCGTTCTCGCCGGATCTGGGAAGGGTTTATGCCTACGTGCGGCATCCGAAACCCGGTATGAGGCCGCAGAGGATTTACATCGACGGCGCGGACGTCACCCCCGGCTGCAAGATCGGGTCGGACAGCTCGCTGGAGCTCGTACCGGTCGTGATCGACCCGGTCAAGCCGTTTGCCTGGATGAGCTACCATAACTTCCGCGCGGTCTACCCGGACGGTTCTACGGCGCAGGCCGGCATCCGTGCTTGGGGACGGGACATAGTCTATGGGATGTGGGGCTCGCCTTTCGATGTGGGCAGGGACGAGGACTCCGTCCGCGCGCTCATGATCGATTGGGCGAAGCACAACATAAACTGCGCCATGGGCATCTATGGCGGCGATACGGAGAAATTCTACTGGAGCGACAAGGGCTGGGAGTTCACGGAGTCGCTCGGGATCGGACGGATGACTCACTGGATCGTCCCGGGCCAGAAACCGACGTTCCTGTTTGCGATGGACGAGCCGGACGCTTGCGATGCCAACACCGAGCAGGTAGAGCCTCTGAAGAGGCTGGGGACAAGCGGACAGTGGCTTGCGAAGTGGATCGACGTTTTGCATCGCAAAGGACCGGAGTCGCCCATATTGCTGAATGTGGACGGCACCTACAAACCCGAGAACTACTACACTTACCATCAGTTGCCCGACATCCCCTGCATCGATCCATATTATCAGGGCGAGCTCGACCTGGCCTACACCACACATCCCTGGCTCTTCGCTACGCGGACCAAACCGACTTACGTGTATGCGACCAGTACGATTTCGCAATCGGCAGGTGCCCCGAAGCCGCTGCACGTGATTCTGTGCTCGACGAAATATCCTAATCCCAAACACGGCTACCCGGGCCGTTGGCCCACCCCGGAGGAAAAGCGCATCGAGGTCTATTACGCGATAGCCGCGGGCGCAAAAGGGCTATCGTACTGGTGGTATACGCCCGATTCGGCCTGCATCGGCTGCGGCAAGGATGATCCTGACGCCCGCAAGCTCTACGACGCTATAGGGCTTCTCGGCGCCGAGGTGCGCACCGCCGGCCCGGTCATAACCACAAGCTGTCCCATCGACCTGCCGCTGACCGGTTCCAGGTTCCTCTGGCTTCGAGCGCTGGCCTCCGGTCTGGACACCATCGCGGTTATCGCCGTGAACGACAACGTCCTATGTGATCGCCTGGGCACCATCTACAGGCCCCTGGAGAGGGCGAAGGCTGCCGTTACCGTTCCCGCGTGGCTTACCCCAAAAGACGTGTTCGAGATAACTTATCAGGGGATCAAGGACGTCGCATGGAAACTCGACGGCACGCAGCTTGCGCTGGAGCTAGGGACGGTGGATCTAAGCCGGTTCGTGATCGTGACTGCCGACCCCGGCCTCCGCGAGAGGCTGAAGAGCCTGTATGAGACCAAATTCGCCGAGAACGCAAAAGCTCTCCAGCAGTAGATTGCTCGGATTATCGTTATGGGCTGGGGTTGAACGGATCGCGTGTAATCCGGGCTGTTGCGATAGGCGTGTTCCGTTGCAACAACCCCGGCGATCCGCGTTCTCGGACGGGTCAGGCTTATGACTTCAGAAACACCTCGACTACGGGGACCGCTACGTCCGGCTTGATCGTCGGCAGTTCAAGGATCTCGGCGCCGGGCAGGCCGCTCATTGTCGAGGTGTGAACCTGCCTTGCGGGGTCGATGGAGAAGTGCTTTATCTCGGAGCCGTCGCTGAGGAGCTGGGCGTATTCGACCTTGTCGGCGAGTCCCTGCAGATAAACGTGCTTGTACGGCCACCCGAAGAAGTGAACGTACAGTCGATCGCCGTTCTGAGTGTAGCGGCAGTCGGCGGGCGGCACGAGATCGCTTGCAGTGCAACCATAAATGGAACGGGAGTGGAGGCGCATCCACTCGCCGATGAATCGGAGGCGCTCGATCGCCTTCGGCTCGAACTCACCGCGGCCGTTGGGGCCGACGTTCAGCAAAAGGTTCCCGCCCTTTGAGACGCAGTCGATAAGCATATGCAGGAGCATCTGGGGAGACTTCCAGTGCAGGGCGTCGCGGTCGTAGCCCCAGCTCACGTTCAGGGTCTGGCACGCCTCCCAGACGGCGGGCTCGCCGTCGACGGTCGGCCACTCGGGAGGCTGGAACTGCTCGGGGGTGATGATGTCGCCTGCGCCCGGCAGATCGAGGCGGTCGTTGAGGATGACATGCGGCTGCAGCTCGCGGACCATCTTCACAAGCTCCTCCGACTGCCAGTCCTCTCTGCCCTTGCCCTTCGACCAGCCCCAGTCCGAGTGCGGATATGAGAAATCGAGCCAGAGGATGTCCAGTTTGCCGTAGTTGGTAAGAAGCTCGCGGATCTGGCCGTACATGTAAAGCCGGTACTTCGCGATGTCGCGGCTTTTCTCGCGCTCACGGGCTTCGAGGTCGTCCCGAAGCGGGTGGCGGCCGTCGAGCGGAAACTCGGGGTGGTGCCAGTCGAGAAGGGAATAGTACACTCCGACTTTGAAGTCCTCCGCCCGGAATGCATCAATGATCTCACGCAACAGGTCCCGGCCCGCTTTGGTGTTGGTGGCCTTGTAGTCTGTGAGGGCCGAATCGAATAGGCAGAAGCCATCGTGATGCTTGGCAGTGACGACGAAGTAGCGCATCCCCGCGTTCTTCGCCTCGCGCGCCCACGCGGCGGGGTCGAACAGGTCCGGGTCGAAGTGCTCGAAGTACTTGCGGTACTCCTGGACCGTCATCTTCTCGCGGCTCATCACCTGTTCGTGCCTGCCGGCTGTCGAGAAGATGCCCCAGTGAATGAATAGGCCGAAGCGGTCGTGGGTGAACCAATCTGGAACAGGACTCATCAGACCTCCCAAATCCTTCCCCCGGAGATTGAGG
>JBMFPI010000264.1:0-5255 GCA_049969195.1 Armatimonadota bacterium | reverse complement strand
CACACTCACACCGCTGCCCGACCAGACTGGTTTTGCCGGAGTGGTCAGCTTTCAGCCCGCAGAACTGTTCTCGATTGATGCTTCCTTTGGCATGCGCCGGGCAACCGCATGCCTGGTTTGCACTCTCGAGCCTTCAATGGCTCGACGGGGCGACGAGTTTTCGACGCTTTACTTCTACGGGGTCACGGTCGCAAAGCTGTAAAGGCGCGCCTCGTGGTTCGAGTCTGCTGCTTCGGCTGCGATGCAGCCGAAGCAGCAGCGAATGGACACGTGCTTACCATCGGGTTTATCGCCCGGCCGTCCGGAACTCCGCGGTCAAAAGAGCGTCCCGGGCTTTGCAGCGGTTATCTCGCGTACGGCCGAAGTGTAGAACGATGCTCGAGTGAGATCGCCCCGCAGCCTCGCCCTGAGGGCCGCTTGCTGATAAATCTTGACAATGGCGTGCGAGTCCCAGTCAGACCCCGCGCCGAGTTGATACTGCTGAGCGCAGTACCATTCCATGCAGTCGTCAATACGAGGCTCGAAAATCGCAGCTATCAACCTGGTCTGAACGCGGCTGCTGTGCAGCGCATCAGGGTCCGGACGGAAAACAGGTCCCGTGCTTCCCAGGACCGCGCGCACGATTCCGAGGACCGCCCAGGCCATCACCGCGAGCGCTACGAACACCCCGAGCACTCTCAGTGTCCACTCGGGCAACACGACCCGGCGCACGCGCTCACTCGAAGTGTGCAATGTCTCATTGGGACAGCTCGCAAGCCCGCATTCAGCCGAGGAGGGCTCGGGCGGCGAAGTGAGGGCGCGATAGGCCTCGATCACCCTGCGGGTGCGCTCGGCCGCGAGCGAGTCGCCGGGGTTTCGGTCGGGGTGGATCTCAAGCAGGCGATGCCGGAACGCGCGCTTAACCGCGTCGCGCGACGCGTAACGGCTCACGCCGAGCAATTCGTAGTTGTCTGCGGTTCTCAACTGCCTACCCTCGCCGCAGTCCTGTCGTACACGCATTATATCCCAATACTACAGAAATGCAAGTGGCCGAAAACGCGCCTACCCTGTTCGTCCGGGACAAGGTACTATGCTATCCCAGACGCAACTCTCTCCGGACGCAACGCCTGCACGTCGGAAATGCACCATGGCCAACACATTCGTGCGACGCGGGCACGCCGCCGGGGCCCCCGGGGTAAGCCTTGCTGACACGCGGGGAAGCCTTTCACGGCCGTACTCAAGGAGGATTTGGCCTGGAATCTCCAGAACCAGCCAGCGGTGGGGGTGTCGAGTATGAAGATTCAGTTCTTGGGTCACAGCTCTTTTCTGATCACAACCAGCTCCGGAACGCGAATACTCACGGATCCGTACGATCCTTCGGGCTATGCCGGACAGTTGAACTATGCCGCGTTCACGGAGCCGGTTGACATCGTGACGGTCAGCCACGATCACGCCGACCACGCCGGGCAGCAGCTTGTACAAGGCTCGCCCGTAATCATCAGGGGGGGCGGCAAGTTTGCGGCCGCTGACGCGGAGTTTCTTGGGGTCGGCACGTTCCACGACGACGCCCAGGGCTCACGCCGCGGGCGCAACACCGTGTTTGTGATATCCGCGGACGGGCTACGAATCGCTCACATGGGTGACTTGGGCCACGTTCTGAGCGCGGATCAGGCCGCGGAGATCGGCGACGTGCATATCGCGCTGATACCGGTGGGCGGATTCTTCACCATCGATGCGGCACAGGCGGAGAAAGTAGCACAGCAACTCGACGCCAACGTAGTGATCCCGATGCACTTCCGCACCGAAAAATGTGCGTTCCCCATCGCGGCCGTAGACGAGTTCATCAAAGACAAGCCGAACGTTGTGCGAAAGGGCAGCTCTATACTGGAGATTTCCGCAGAGACCATCCCGGCAGAACGGCAAATCGTCGTGCTGGAACCATCGATGTAGGGACAGCATCGTGCGGTCGTAACGTAGATAACCGCTGCTGACTTCTTGGCCGGCTTTTTGCTGGCTGAGGAAGCTGCGGCCCGGCGCGGGGATGGTGTCGGATGCGGTCCTTGCGATGGAACGCAAACCCGGCGTTTTCGGCGATTCGACGCTCCTTCTCTAAGCGGGAGAATCGCCGAAAGTGCGTTTATCGCGACAGCCTGTCGAGTCGGCGGAAGCTCGCTCCCGCATTATGGCCACGCATGACCGCAGCACTTGCACGATTGTGCGCCGGATGGCGGCGTCCAGGTGCGTTATGCGCTTGAGCCGTTCTTCGTTCGAGACCACATCGGCCGCCGCTAGGTAGGTGCCCATCAGTTCAAGCGAGGGCGTCTCCATCTCGCATATCTTCTGAGAAAACGCCGCGAGTGCCGAAGCGAAGTAGCCGGGCGTGCCGCCCAGGTCCGCCACAGCCAGCCTTATGTAGTCGCCAACGAGCTCCGCCCTGTAGAACCGGCGCTCGGACCTGGTCAGCATCTTCAGTCGCCCGCGGTACTGATCGGGGCAGCGTCTTCTGGCCATGTCCTCGTATTCCATCAACTTGCTGATTAATTCGTGGACATCGGCGACGGTCGAACGCCCGCCGGGGCGCATCTTTTCCGTTCTTGTGGAATCTGCGGCCTTCAACTGCGACACTGCACTGCACCACCTTTTGGCAGTCGATTCGAGACGTTCTCGCCTGTGGTCGTTGCGATACAATCCAAACCGGGCGTTTCGGGCGGTTCCAGCTCCTGCACTGGGCGGAAGAGTCGCCGAAAACGCCTATCGCAACGGCCTGTCTTGCCTTGACTTCGTTTAAGATTATCGGCCAATACTGGGTGATTCTTGAGCGCTGATACATCTTGGCGAAACGTCTGTAGCTTTGCAGGGGTAGGGGGAATGTGCGGATCAGAGCCTGGAGCAGCGACTACTGGGGCTACTCACCACGCCGCCGGGCTTCGTTTCTCGCCTTGATCCTCTCCATCAACTGGTGCATGCGTTCGAGGGCGGCTTTCTCCTCTTCGCTGCGAGGAGCATACCAAGGGTTGCGCACCCGCCAGGTGATCGACGCGCATATAGGCTCGCCTGGCATCGCTCCCGGATCGAACAGGACCTGGTCTCGAAACCGAGTTGGCTCCTCTTGATAGCACGACCACACCGCTTCGCGCACCAGCCCCGGGTCTCCCTCGTCTATCAGGTCGACGAGTCTGACCTGCAGGCGAAACCGTTCCACCGCCTCACGCGGGATGTTGTAGAGATAAGGGGTCAAGGACTCCGCGCCGAGGATCCGGCAGTCATCGCCCAGGCCATTCGCCGCGAGCGACTTGAGTGTCTGGCCGACCAGATGCCCCGGCGACTCCGGCCCGCACACGACGAGATACCGAATATTCGGGTTGGCAACGATGTTGCAAATCATCTTCTCGATGCCGATGTTCTCGGTCTGCAGGGTGCCCGAGAGCGCCGCGCCCGACTCGACCCCGACCCTCACCAGCTTCTCGATGCCCTCGGGGATCTCGTCCTCCCGCCACTTGAGTATCACGCAGACAGCGACCGGGGAGAGATCGTTGCCGCGCACATATCTGCCCTCCTCCGGCGGATAGCCGGCCGGAGGCTGGACCTTGTTGCCGGGGTTGGGTGTCCAATCATCAGTTGCCATTATGCATTTCCTCCACCAGCGCTCTGACCCTGCGCTCGATCTCGTCCCGAATCTGCCGGACCTTCTCGATCGGCTGACCCTTAGGATCGTCAAGGCCCCAATCCTCGGTAGGCAGGAATGATGCAGGACAGACGCCGGCATCCACACCACAGCCCATTGTGATAATCCGGTCGGCCGACTCAACCATTTCAGGTGTCAGGAGCTTGGGATAATGACCGGTCATGTCATATCCGATCTCGCGCATGGCCTCGACGACAGTCGGGTTCAGGCCGTCTGCAGGTTCCGTGCCCGCTGAGAGCGCTTCGATCCGTCCCGCGCCCAGGCGTTTGGCGAACGCCTCAGCCATCTGGCTCCGCCCCGAGTTATGGACGCACACAAAGACCACTTTCTTCATACCGGACCTCACATCGCAGTCGCTAGAACGCAGGGCGCTTGCCCGCCCGCACACTCAGAAGAATCTCTGGTACTGCACGACAAATGCGTCGTTTTCGATTTCGTTGACAGCCTCTGATTTCAGAATGTAGTTGGCCTGGACCTTCTCGGAATCGCCTCTTATGTAGCAGGTTACTCCAATTGTAAGCCAGGAGACATCCTTAGAGTTTCTCACCGAGCAGTCGGGATCGAACCGCTCCAATCGCACCGCTGCTGACCAGCGACTCGACAGCATTCTGGCGTATTGCGCGTAGTAGCCGGCTGCGTCGATGCTCGGGACTGTCCCCCTGCCGCTCTCGTATTGCGCGGCGAAGTATTCGGCCCTCAGCGAATTGGCACCCACATCGCAAGCCAGGACCAGGTTCTCACGGTTATCGTGTCCGCGGAAACTCGAATACCCGGCCGGCGCACCGGGAAGCTGCCGGCTGAAGTCGATGTCGCGATCACGTCTCCACGACAGGGCCAGTTCCGCTCGCATCCGCCTGTCGGATCCAGGCCGGTGTTCATACGCGGCCCTCGTCACCACCAGCGGGCCGTTGCCCGTGAAAGGCCCGTTCGCCGCGCTGCCCGCGAACACGCCCAACGCGAGGTCGAAACCGTGGCCGATTGGTCCCTCCCACTGCAGGCCGTAGTCCCGCGCGAAAGAGTCACCCACGCTGCCGTTTGGGATGAGCCGATCAGTCGGCTGGGTTCGGTCTATAAGCGCAAGCTTCCAGTCTGCGGTGAACCGCTCCAGGCCAAACGGCGGTTTGAACTGCCCCACCGTGATCTTGCCTCGCCATGCGCTCCGAAAGATATTCGCCTCCTGCAAGAACAGCCCGTCCGTTGCGCTCCTGTTGCCGGTCTTGTACAGGAACTGCAGGAAGTAGCTCCATTCGCCGTATACGGGCCCCTGGCCGTAGAGCTTGAGCCTGCGCAGGCCGACGTAGCCGCTCGCGTCCTCGGGCTCGGTGTATCTGAGCTGGAAGTAGCTCTTCCAGTCGTGAGATGACGCCGCGACAGCGGATGCGGACGCGACAGGCATCAGCGCCGCAAGAAACACGATCCCGAGGGACTTCACTGTTTGGCTCCGATAGCCCTTTCTTTGATACCGGCGTACTTCCACATCGGCACAGTGACGGGTTTGCCGTCCGCATCAAAAGGATCGACCATCACAGGCGAGCTGAAGAACGCCGAGTTCTCAGCGTGGCAGTCGGCGCAGCCTCCCGCTCCCAACGCC
>JBMFPI010000263.1:0-5304 GCA_049969195.1 Armatimonadota bacterium | reverse complement strand
CTTGTAAGCGAGCCGCCGGGCAACCGGGCCGCGGTCGCCGTCACCAGGGACAGGACGGTGTTCTTCGACACTCCCAGGCTGGACGCGAGCCTCGTGACCGCAAACGGAGCTTCCCGGCGCATTGACGGGATCAACCGCATTCGTGAAACCAACCAGATTGTCCTCTACACGCCGATTTTCGGCGCTAACACGGGCAATCGGTTCAAGTCGGTGGATCTGGTCTGCACGTCGTCCGATCTTCCGATCCGCGTGAATACCCCAATCAAGCTCACCGTAACCGAGATCAGACCCGATGCAACCGACACGCCAATCCCCGGGGACGGCGTGATCATCTCCGGCGGAGGCGAGGCGGCGGCGTTTCTAGCGGAGAATATCAAGCTTGGGGATACAATCACGGTTCGGTTTGACGTCAAGAGCCCGAACGACCTGGATTGGACCAACGTCGCGCAGGCAGTCGGCGGAGGGCCGTGGCTTCTTCGACAGGGCAAGCCGTGGATCGATACTGTTGCCGAAGGGTTTTCGGTCAGCGGATTTGAGAAGGCCAGACACCCGCGCACGGCGATCGGCCTCACCCGCGACAACAAGCTGCTGTTGGTTACGGTTGATGGCAGGCAGACCATCAGCGCGGGGATCAGCTTGCCCGACCTTGCTGCCCTTATGAAGCGGCTCGGTGCGGTGACCGCGATTAATCTGGACGGTGGTGGATCGACGAGCCTTTCAGTCCGCGGCATCCTCGTCAATGCGCCGTCCGGGGGCATCGAACGCGAGATCGCCAGCGCCCTGCTGGTGTTCGTGCCTGAGCAGGCAGAGGAGGAACAGCCGCTGCCGACAATCACGGGCCTTCCGCCGGAGATCGTGTCCGGTCAGGGAATGATGCTGCAGCTTGCCTGGCCTGACCGGTCGACTTCGCTGAGCGTCGAGGAGCTCGAGGTCTCGGCGACACACATCAAACCCGGCGTTGCGCGCGATTCGACGGCCCCCAACCGACCGGGAGAGTCGCTGGAAACGCGCCTATCGCAAGAGCCTGAAGCGCTCAGAAACGTTGTGTGGGGTACGACCGGAGGCGTCGGATTCGTCAACCAGAGCGGCTATTTCACCCCCGTCAAGGCACGCAAGGGAACAGTGAACGCTATCTACGGCTCCAGGATCGTCTCCGCGGACGTAAAGGTGACCCCGGGTCCGCCGGCCAAACTCTCAGCGGAACTACAACCCGACAAGACCGATCCCTTGCGCGCTATGATTGTGGTGACCGCGCTTGATATGAACGGCAACCCGGTTTCCGCGAAAGAGATCCTCCTGAACGTCACGGGCGGCAAGCCCGACCTCGAGCGCGGCACAACCGACGACAAGGGCTCATTCTCAACCGGCATCACCTGGGACCAATCCGCGCTGAATCGAGCCGCTGTTGCAACCTTGGGAGACTTGAAGGCCGAAGCCGGACAGAAGTAAGAAATCTCCTGGAAAACCCCGCGGCGTGCGTCCGGAAGCAGTCTCCCCGGATGCGCGGGCGTCTTGCGCGACTACCACCCTCGCCCCAGCCCTCTCCCGTCGGGGGGAGGAGGCTTTTCGGTTCCGCGGGAATCACGTAATCCTGAACTTGTTTCAGCATCCAGTCGCCGCCGCAATCGATCCTGAATCAAGTTCAGGATGATGGGGTCTTCCTGGCGTTTGCGCCCGAAGGTGTGGATTCATACTTCCAGATATCTACCGGCACGTCGTTGCGCTGCGGCGGCCCGGGCGTGCTGCGCCCGTCGGCGACAAGACGTTCAAGCAGCCTCACCATGGCCTTGACCGTTTCGGGGTATCTGTCGCAGAGGTTAATCTTCTCGCCGGGGTCGGATTTCATGTCGTAGAGTTGAACCGGCGGTAGCCCCTGCTTAGCGGCATCGGCGTCCTTCATGGTCCAGCCTCCGGAGCCTGGACAGAGCAGCAGTTTCCACCGCCCATCGCGAATTGCGAACTTGCCGTCGATAGAGTGGCTGATCACGTGATCGCGCACCGGTCTGTCGGAGCCGAGAAGGAGCGGCAGGATGCTGAAGCTGTCCTCGCCCGCGTTGTCGGGCAGGTTGACGCCTAGAAGCTCGGCGCAGGTCGCCATCAGGTCGGTCTGACACACCATTTGCGCACACGTAGTTCCGGCGCTCACACGGCCCGGCCATCGAACGATGAACGGAACCCGATGGCCGCCATCCCAAGCATCCGACTTGTAACCGCGGAACTGTGCGCTCGGGAAATGTCCTTTCCTCTCAAGGTCCTTGACGCCGATATACGGGGCGCAGCCGTTGTCGCTCGTGAAGATGACCAGCGTGTTGTCGGCAAGACCGTGCTCATCCAGGGCGCGCAGCACGCGGCCGACCATTGCGTCGGTCTCCATCACGAAGTCGGCATACAGGTTCAGACCGCTCTTGCCCTTCCAGTCATCGTTGACGGCAAGCGGCGTATGCGGCGATGTCAGTGAGAAATACAGGAAAAACGGCTTCCCGTCTTCGGCGCGCTTTCCGATATACCGGCACGCGCGGTCGGTCAGTGTGGGCAGTATGGCTTCGAGCTTCCAGTCGGCGAGGGCCGGGCCGGGAATGTTTGCCTGGTTGTTGCCGAGCAGTCGGCTCGGCAGCATCTCGCTGGGGATACCCAGAGTGCGGTCGTTCTCTATCCAGCAATAAGGGGGCCAGTTGGGCATGTCCACTCCGAAGTACTCGTCAAAACCGCACGAGGTCGGCCCGCCTGTAATCGGCTGGGAGAAGACCCTTCGCCACACGGCCTGCTGTTCCGGGGTGGCCGGGGTGGCCGGCGCGTCCGACTTCACGGTCGAGTGAGACCCTGCCAATCCTTCCGGCCAGTTCCATCCCAGGTGCCACTTGCCGATACAAGCCGTGTGGTAACCGTGCTGCCGAAGAAGCGCGGGGACGGTGAGCCGTTCCGGTGGGATGAGCGGCTTCCAATAGCACTCAACAATGTACCTCTGCAGCCGGGACCGCCAGCTATAGCGGCCCGTGAGAATGCCGTAGCGCGACGGGCTGCAGACTGCCGACACGGAATGCGCGTCGGTGAAAACCTTCCCCTCGGTCGCCAGCTTATCGATGTTGGGTGTGGGGATCTTTCCCCTGGGGTTCAGACAGGCGACGTCCCCATATCCGAGGTCGTCGGCTAGGACGTAGACTATGTTAGGCTTGCGCCAGGTACCACCGGGCCGCTGAGCCGCGGACTCAGACACCATCGCAGCACATCCGAAAGCCGCCGCCAGTTTGAGGAACTCGCGCCGTGTTTTCATCGCAGCAGGTCGTGTAAGACCGCTCCCTCCTGATGCTTGAGCGGGGCTTCGCCTGATACGTGCAGGAGCGTCGGAACAATGTCGCACGGGAACACTGGCATAACACGCCTGACTCCTTGACGGAAGGCCGCGCCGTAGGCGTAGAAGATGCCGACGTCGCTCCCTCGGCCGTAGCGCGTGGTCGGGCGCGTTGCCCCGTGGTCGCCGTGCCAGTAGCTTTCGACACCGGTAACCAGCTCCTCCCCGTCCACCGCAATCGAGCGGTGCAGACCATACCCGGCCCTGGTAAAGTACCGGACGTCGCCGTCGAGCTCGCTGCCGAGCCCGTAGAAAGCGCCGTCTTTGGACGGGTCAAAAACGTCCGACATTACGTGCAGCCCTGTCTCGGGATCTACCCAGCCCCTCAGCAACTCAATGAGCTCTTCCTTGAGGTTTTCATACTCTTGCCCGGGCTCGACGACCCCCTCAGGGTCGCGGCCCTTGAGGTTTACATTGAGCATCAGAAACCCGGACACGAACGCCCTAGTCCTGCTCCAGTCGATTATAACATTCCCCCCGGCGTCTTTGTGGTACGCTATATAACCGTGCTTTGCGAGAAGCCGGTTCACCCAGGCGGACCGGCGGCTTGCCATCAGTCCATGGTCGGAGATCACAATCAGGTCCGCATCGTCCCGCATTCCGTCCAGGACGGTTCCGACCATATCATCAGCTATCTTCATCAGCCTGACGTGAAACGCCTCCCATCGCTCGAACTCTGACGGATCGTGACTCGGTGCGATGGGATCAATCTTGTGCATAAAAAGGTGATAGAACTTGTCGAAGCCGTGCCACTTGAGGAAGACGGCGCTGAAATCCAGATCGTTTACAAGCGCAACGGCGGCCTTCGCCTGCCATTCGGCCTGCAGGCGAAACTCGTCGATTAGGCCGTCGAAGTCGATGCAACCGGTCAGCAGCCGCGACACCGGCAGGTTGTCGGAGTAAGGCCCGAACCGCTCGCGTAAGGCTTGCACGAGGCCCGGGTCGGTCGAGAACCAATTCCGAGGGTACACCGGGGACACATGAACCAGTATCCGTCCCGAATCCGGCTCCAGATGCACCAGTCGGAACCTGAACTCGCCGGTCACCACATCGCCGCGAAGCGGCGCTGTTTGGTTCTTCTGGAACCGGGCGTTATCACGAGCAAATTCCCGACCCATAAAAGGCGTCCACTCTCGAACCCCGAACACACGCCTTGCGGCACCATCGACCGTCACTGCAACCGGCCGGCCATCTTTTCTTCCGAAGTAGAGTCGTACCGTGTGCTCGCCTGAGAAGCCCGGGTTGGAGGCCTTGATCGGCAAATCGAGAGCGTAACGCGGCGCGAAACCTTCAGGGCCCGGGTTCTCCGACGCGGGGACAAGCTCGACCTCCTCGAACTCACCCCACTTGTAGGGGTCGCCAGGACGGTATCCGCCGGATACAATGCTGCGAACGCCGGCAATCGTATAGGGATAGGCGTTCTCCGCCGGCTGGCCGCTGTTGCCGATGGCGAGGTGCAGCGGTTTGGTCTGCGGGAGCGCACCGGGATAGGAAATCGTAGCGGTCCTGTATCCGCGGTCAGAGTAGGCGTCCCATAAAAACTCCGCGCGACACGCCTCTTTACCAAAGACGCCGTGCTTTTCGTCGAGCGGCTCGCCCGGCGTATGCATACAGAAGTCCGATATGCCGATTGTAGCCGGCTTTGCGCCGGTGGCGATGCTTGCCCAGTTGCCAGGTGTGACCGCCGACGGAAACGGCACGTTGTCCGCCCAACACCCTTCCTCGCGCAGGCGCGCGAAGTTGGGCAGAAAACCGTCGTCAATGGCTTTGGCGATGATGTCGGGGCATGCCCCGTCGAGGCCCATTATGATGAACTTGCGCACAAGCACTCCTCCCGGCTCAAATCGCGAATCCAAGACTGCTGCGACAGATCCCTTTTCGCAACAGTTCCATGCTAGCGAGGGCAAACGCCCGTGATCCTGTCATCCTGAACCTGATTCAGGATCCATCCCTGC
>JBMFPI010000262.1:0-5306 GCA_049969195.1 Armatimonadota bacterium | reverse complement strand
AATCCCGGCATCCCATACCTGGGGGTCGATGAATCGCTTGACGCTGCCAGCCGCATGAGCGATTATCTTGAGCTTTGGCGCGGCGCGGACGACGGACATATCGACTCGCGGCGACCCCCAGCTTGTGATGATTGCGTCGCAGTCCCTGGCCAGGTGCGCAAGTTCCTCAGTCGTCAGAGGCCGCCCGAGATCGTTTTCCACTACGTCGGCGTAGGACTTCAGGTCTTGCATAATGTCGTCCTGAAAGATGTCCGCGTAGCGGCCGGTTTTTTCGTGTGTGATGATAACCTTCTTTTCAGCCACCTTAACCTCCCGGTTCATCTGCGTTATTGTAGCACAGGCGCGCGCAACCGGGGCAGTAGTTACCGCGTCTAAACCCGCAGAAATCGCAACGCACGGGAGGAATCGAGATGGGCAACCTGAAAAGAACGCTGACAATCGTGCTGTCTGTTGCGCTTCTCGCAAGCGGCGCGCTGGCATTCGACAAATCCACGCCGCCTGCGCAGCGCAACGCGATCCTGTTTTCGTGGGACGGTGCTCAGCGGGATCACGTTAACGAGTGTCTGAGCCGAAACGAGCTGCCCAACCTGGCAGCGCTGATCAAAGAAGGCAGGATGGTCCAGATCGACGTGGTCGGCCACAAGACCGATACCAAAGCCGGTCACACGCAGATGCTGACCGGCTACGATCCCGAGACCACAGGCGTTTTCTCCAACTCAAACTACAGGCCTATCCCCGTCGGCTACACGATCTTCGAGCGGCTTAACGATCAGTTCGGCAAGGATAAGATAGCCACAATTATGCTCACGGGAAAGTCCCATCACATCGGCTCCTGCGGGCCCGGTGAAGTGACCGTCCCGAAAAAGGCCCGAAAGAACGCGATCGCGGAGGACGAGGAGACAGCCAAGCTCAAACCGAAACAGCGCGCCGGCGCCGCCGCTAAGCAGGCCGCTGCGACGAACAAGGAAGGCGAACCCTGGTATAAGGTAAAGTCGAACTTCACTGTGTGGGACGGCGACATTTCGCGGCCGGCCGGGTCGGTCCGAAGTGCCTCGATTACATCGACAGGTACGGCAAAGGCCGATTCTTCGCGTTCTTCCATTTCTCCGACCCGGACCATATGGGCCACGCGCACGGGGAAAACTCGAAAGAATACAACGACGCCCTGATCGAGTGCGACGCCTGGCTCGGCAAGATCGTGGAGAAACTCAAGGCGGACAAGATCTACGACAAGACGATGATCTTCGTCACCTCCGACCACGGCTTCGACGAGGGCAAGACCGGTCATTCGAACGCGCCGTTCGTCTTCCTCGCGACGAACGACCCTAACGTCGTCAAGAACGGCGATCAAAGGGACATCGTTCCTACAATACTAGTCGAAATGGGCGCTGACCTGAGCAAGATCGAGCCGAAGCTGCCGGGCAAACCTTTGCTCGCCCAATAGCACGATCCGGCAGGCACCGTGTCGCAGCGCGGGTGGGGTTCGGTGTGTACTGCTTACAGCGTTGTGAGTCGCTCGTTCTGCGGCGGGCTATTCGACCAGTGAGCGGGATCGACGGCAACCCGCGCCTTATGGGCTCCTTACTGCAGCGAGGGCTGTTGCGATAGCCGCGTTTTCGGCGATTATCCCGCTTAGCTGAGTAGCGTCGAATCGCCGGAAACGCCGGGTTGGTGTTTTGTCGCAACGGCCTCGCTGTCAGGAGCTCCAGGCGACCTTGATGTTTTCCCTTATGCGCCGGACAGCCTCGGCGAGGAGCTCGCCGTTGTGGTCTCCGGAGACAGTAAGGGACATTCGAATGTAACCTTCGCCGTACTCCCCGTATCCGCTGCCGGGGACGACCAGCACGCCGGCTTCGGTCAGAAGCAGCTTCGCGAACTCGGCGGAGGTGTATCCGCTCGGAACCGGCGCCCACACGTAGAGGGAAGCCCTCGGTTTGGGTATTTGCCAGCCTATCTCCGCGAGGCCGTCGACCAGGATATCGCGGCGCTTCCTGTACAGGTCGAGAGTGGGCTGATTCGAGACGCTATCGAGCGCGCCTGCTGCGGCGATGGCGATAGCCGGGAACTGCCGCGAGTCCAGGTTCGACTTGAGCTTGTTGAGATGAGCAACGAGATCTGCGTTCCCTACGGCGAAGCCTATTCGCCAGCCCGTCATGTTGAACGACTTCGACAGGGAATGCATCTCGATGACCACGTCTTTTGCCCCATCGGCCTGCAGCATGCTCGGCGCGATGTAGCCATCGTAAGTCACCTCGGAATAGGCCAGATCGCTCACCACTGCGATGTCGTAATCGCGTGCAAAACGCACCGCATCCTGGAAGAACTCCAGCGGCGCTACGGCCCCCGTCGGATTGTTCGGGTAGTTCAGAAACAGAAGCTTCGCCCGCCTAGCAACATCGCTAGGGATTGCGGAAAGGTCGGGCAGGAAATTGTTTTTCGCAAGCAGGGGCATCGAGTGGACTTCGCCACCGGCCATCAGCGTGTTCACTTTGTAGACCGTGTACCCGGGGTCGGGGACCAGGCTTACATCGCCCGCATCTATCATTGCCCAGCAGACGTGTGCAAGGCCGTCCTTGGAGCCCAGCAGCAACAGTGCCTCGGACTTGGGATCGATCTGAACACCGAACCGCCTCGCGTACCACCGTGAGACCGCCTCGAGAAACACCGGCCAGCCCGCCTCGGACTCGTCGTACCTGTGCGTAATCGGGTCGTTTGCAGCCTCGCAGAGCCGGTCGATAATCGGCTTAGGCGTTGGCTGATCAGGGTCGCCGATTCCAAGGTCGATCAGGTTCTTGCCTTCGGCAATCGCCTGTGCCTTCAGGCGCGCTATCTCGCCGAATAAATACGGCGGTATCAGATCCAATCGTTTTGCACGTTTCATTGTCAATCCCCGTAGTCGGCGCTCAGCCGGAAGTCGTCAGCTTGCCCTCGAAAACTTCTTCTGCCGGGCCGGTCATGAAGAGCCGGTTGTTTCCAGCCCACTCGATCAACAAGTCCCCGCCGCGAAGATGAACCGTAGCCCTGCGCCCTACCTTCTCGTTCAAACAAGCGGCTACGAGCGAGGCGCAGGAACCCGTCCCGCACGCAAGCGTCTCCCCGGCTCCCCGCTCCCAGGTGCGAACTCTAATCTCGTCCTTGCCTAGAACCTCTACGAACTCGACGTTCGTGCGCGCCGGGAAACTGCGATGGTTCTCGATCTGCGGGCCGATCTTGTCGACCGGATAGTGCTCGACGTCGTCAACGAACGTGACGCAGTGCGGATTCCCCATCGATACACACGTGACCTCTATCTTCCGGCCGCCGACTCTGAGCGGCTCGGCGATTACTTTCGATCCAGGATCACCGCGCATCGGAATTTCGGAGCGCAGCAGCCGCGGTTCCCCCATATCCACGCGCACAGTCTGCACCTTTCCGCCGACGGTGTTTAGCTTCAGGGTCTTGATGCCGCCAAGCGTCTCGACCGTCATGACGACGTCAGTATGCAGCTTCCGGTCGAACACATATTTGGCGAAGCAGCGGATACCGTTACCGCACATTTCGGCTTCGCTGCCGTCAGGGTTGAAAATGCGCATTCGGAAGTTGGCCACGCGGGACGGAAGCACCAGAATAAGCCCGTCTGCGCCCACGCCGAAATGTCTGTCGCAGACGCGCACGGCTGTGGCGGCCAACTGCTCTTCGGGGATCTTTTCCCGGGCGCCGTCGACGACTACGAAATCGTTTCCGGCGCCGTGCATCTTGACAAACCTCAACTCAGACTACCTCGCAAGACGGCGCGACTTTGGGGGGCTTGGCAGCCCCGCCGGCGTGTGAGATTCATTTCATTGCCGGTTCCAGGCAGCGCTGCCGGATCTGTGCTACTCCGACGCAGGAACCTCGGCCGGAGCTTCGACGGCCGGTTGGGCCGGCGCTTCCGCGGCGGACGTAACGGCCCCGGCCGCAGACGCGGGCGCAGGGGGTTTTGCCTCAGCCTCAGCACCTTCTTCCCGCGCCCCGGCTAGGTGTACGGGCTTTGCGGGGACGACGGAGGCCATCGCGTGCTTGTAGACGAGTTGAGCGGGTTTACCCGGCGTTTCGAGCAATATGGTGAACGAGTCGAACCCGCGGACCATGCCTTTGAGTTGGACACCGCTGACCAGGTATACGGTGACGGCGATGTTGTCCTTCCTGACCTGGTTGAGGAAGTTGTCCTGCAGGTTGATCTGAGTCTTGTTCATCTGTCGAGCTCTCCTTGTATGATATTCGACACCTCAGCGGCGGTCAGCCCCTGGACATCGATCCATCTCACCCTCGGATCGGCCCGGAACCAGGTGAGCTGACGTTTGGCGAACCGTCTGGTGTTCTTTTTCAGGAGAGCTACGGCGTCTTCGATGCCGTAGTTCCCTGAGAGATAGCCGGCTATCTCCTTATAGCCCAGGCCCTGCATCGATGGGAGATCCGGGTTCACTCCGCGACTGAGCAGGGCCGAGACTTCGTCCACAAGCCCTGCCGCGATCATTGCGTCCACTCGCTGCTCGATGCGAGCGTAGAGCGCCTCGCGGCTCATTGTCAATCCGAAAAAGCGCGCCTGCGGATACGCGCGCGCCCTCTTCGAATCAAGCTCAAAAACAACGGACGCCGGGGTGCGCGTAGCCTCGTAAATCTCCAGCACCCTGATTACTCGCTTCAGGTTGTTCGGGTGAATCCGCCGTGCCGACTCGGGGTCGATCCTGGCCAGTTTAGCGTGCACGTGCTCCTTTCCGTAGACGCGCGCCTCTTCCATGAGTTTGCGCCGCAGTTCGTCGTTGCGCGGCGGGATCCACATGCCGAGCCCGTCAACCGCCGCCCGCACGTAGAGCCCGCTGCCCCCGACCACGATCGCCGGGGGATTGCGCGAGACGACGTCCTCAATCGCTTCCTGCGCGAGCCGCTGATACTCGCCGGCGCTGAACGGCCTCGCTGGGTCCGCCACGTCTATCAGGTGGAAACGCGCTCGCGCTCGCTCCTCGGCTGTCGGCTTGGCCGTGCCGATGTCCATGCCGATGTATACGGCCATCGAGTCCGCAGATATGATCTCCCCGCCTATCCGTGCGACCAGCTCGATTGCCGCAGCGGTCTTTCCCACCGCGGTCGGCCCGACTATCGCTATGACATTCGCTCGCGCCTTGCCCGGGACCTCCACGCCTCGCGCGTATATTATTAGCCGTGACAGTATATCACATCTCTCCGACCCCGGCAAGTCCATCTGCGTATCGGGTAGCGTACCATCCTCTGTGTAAAAAGGTTTTGAGGTAGGTAAGGCGCATCCCTCTTTCTAAGTTGCGGATGAA